>CACZPW010000209.1 GCA_902783115.1 uncultured Ruminococcus sp.
GCTGCTCTATGATATAGATCGCTACGATAAACTGTTTTTTGTATCACACTCTTTAAAAAACCTCTTTGACTCGAAATATCCGGAGCTTGCAGACAGGTCGGCGCTCTGCCATAATCAGGTGGACACGGCGGATATCATAGAGCGGTCAAAGCAAAAGATAACGGACAGACGTTTTACGGGCGATTTTAAGATAGTTACCACCGGAAGGATCGTAAAGGATAAGGGATATGATATCGCAGTGGGCGCCGCAAAGCTTCTCAAGGACGATGGCATAAAATTCAAGTGGTTTATAATAGGCGACGGCGCCGACAGTGATGAGATCAGA
This sequence comes from uncultured Ruminococcus sp., assembly GCA_902783115.1. Classification (GTDB taxonomy): domain Bacteria; phylum Bacillota; class Clostridia; order UBA1381; family UBA1381; genus 12844. The sequence goes on from CACZPW010000209.1 coordinate 326, forward strand.
AGTATGGTGTCACATCTGGGCTTGCAGGACTGTTTTATCCTGCTCGGCGTCAAACCCAATCCCCTACCCTTCGTTGCGCAGGCAGACCTTTATGTTCAGACCTCCAGAAGCGAGGGCTTTTGCCTTTCTCTTTTGGAAGCAAGAGAGCTTCACAAGGTAATAGTCGCAACCGACATCCCGCCCTTCAGGGAACAGATAAAAGACGGTCAGACGGGGCTGCTTGCAAATTTCAGCGCCGATGGCTTTGCGCGGCAAATAGAACGGGTTATAAAGGATCCGGAGCTTGCCAAGCGTCTGGCGGAAAACTCAAAGAAGGAAGGTACTATCGACTTCTCATCGGAAATGGAGAAAATATACGATTTTATAGGATAATATGATTATGGCAATTTCTTTTTGCGGGGAGGCGGGATATGTCTGTTAAAATAACAATAGGAACAGCGGTATATAATGTGCGCGAAGCATTTTTAAGAGCGCATCTGGACAGCATCATACATCAGCTTACTGACGAGGCGGAGCTGCTGTTAATAGACGACTGTTCAACCGACAATTCCGGTCAGGTGTGTATGGAATATGCACGCAAAGACAGCCGGATCAGATATATTAAGCAGGAAAAAAATTCCGGGCTCAGTCATGTGCGTAATGTTACCATTGACGAAGCACGGGGCGATTGGATATTTTTCGCCGACGGCGATGATATACTATCTGATTATTTTATCGAAACGGCACTTGCGTTTTGCGATACCAAGTACGATATCATAATACATAACAGACAAATATTTTCGGATAAAAAGCCGTGTGACGAATCGCCGTGCGGTGTAAAAAAGCTGAACTCTCTTCCAAAGGATGCGGGACGGAATATAAGCATATCCTGTCTTTGTACACGTCCTCTTGACGGCGGCAGGTACAATATGGGCAATGACGCCTACTACCATGCGGCATGGGGTGCTGTTTACAAAAGACAGTTTTTAAAGGATAGCGCACTTGTATTCCCCGAGGGGCAAAGAAAGGCGCAGGACAGCGTATTTAACACATACGCCTATTTCTGTGCGGACAACATCGCACATCTTCCGTATACCATGTATTATTACAGAAAGGATATGCAGGGCATAACCGAGCGATACTGTCCGGATTATTTGGATATGATAACGCCTCTGATACAGCATCACGGCAAATGCATGGAAACTCTCTATCCAAACGACAAGACCATTATGGAGTATTATAAAACCTACAGAGTGATCTCGTTTGCTTTTGACGCTATGCGGCAAAACTTTTTCCACAAGGACAACCCCAAATCAAGGAATGAACGTAAAAAAGACTTTTTGGAATTTGTTGAAACGGAGCCGTTTAAGAGCGCAATCACGGATTTTGATATAAAAGGCTGTAAATGGTGGGATTGGCGGCTTACGGTAGGCTTTGCACAAAAAAAAGACTTTTCAATACTCGATCTTATGTCGCGCCATCCCCTTATATATAAAATAACGGGTAAATTCAACGCATTGCTGTACAGTTTTTTTAATTAACGTATAGTGAGGCTGTAGCAGACCGATTTAAAAAATCGTTTTGCTACAGCCTCATTTTTCGTATACGTCTTACATCATTCGGGCTTGGTTTCAAGCACCAGATCAAAGTCACCGAGTTTGTTTACCTTAAAGCCGTTCTTTTTGTACTCATCATAGTCAAACGCTTCAAGCTCGTCAATGGCAAGCTTATGGAATTCATAAAAATTATGCCACCATTCATAGCCCGAGCCCAGCTCCGCATTAAGATATGCGTCTGCTATATCGCAACCCATTGCGGGTGCAACATAAAATGCTCCCATTGCAAGCACGTTCACGCCGTTACCCGTAATCGCCCGAAGCGCAGCGGGCACGCTCTCAACAACTCCTGCATGAACGTGCGGACATTTGCTTGCCGCAATGTGTATGCCCATGCCGGTACCGCAGAATAAAAGCGCTCTTTCAAACTCACCCTCGGAAATCATGGCGCCCGCTCTTAAGCCTACTCTGTGGAACATAAGATCCGTATCATCAGGATCAGAATCCGCCTTGACTCCCACATCGGTGATCGTCCAGCCCTTCGCTCTCAAATGCTCACAAACCGCCTCCTTAAGCGGGTATCCCGCAAAGTCGGCACCTACAAGTATCTGTTTTTCCTTTACTGTTTTCATAGCTTCATTACTCCTTTTTTTTATTTAAATATTTTCATAAATATTTTTATCGCGTTTTTTTGTCTTGACGGCACTATTTGCCTCAAAATAATCCTCCATATTATCCTGTGTGATAAACACAAAGCTGTTTGGCAATAATGTAATGCAGTCATTATCCGGCTGTATGGGTGTAAACGTATGATTTTCGTCGGTCAGGATATAATACATTTTCTTATCCGGCGCATTTTTTAAGTCAATGCACACGGTCTTTGCTTCCCTGTTCCTGTCATTTGTATAGTAACATACTATCGCGCTTATGCCGCTATCTGACTTTGCCGCAAGAGTGTATATGTTATCATCATCGCAGCCCGAATATACCTGCGTTTGCTTTTTATACAGCGATGAAAATGCATAGAACGGATAATACCCCGGCAGCTTTTCCAATGTATAGAAATCAAACAACCCGTTATACAGACAGGGTCGCGCATCATAATACATAAGCATATCGGGCGTACCGTTCTGCGCCTCGCACATGGTCGCCATAGTACACGCCGCACCCTTTGAGCCGATAATGGTCTTTATGCTGTCGCAAAAACCGTCGCCCCAATCCTCTACATAATTCCATTCGTCCAAAATGCTCTCTGCGTCCGTGTAGCCGTATTTATCAAGCATATCCCGCATTTTCTGAGCATGCTCCGTCATCTGTGACGGCTCGACAAGGTATATGTGCCATGAAAAGAAGTCCATTGGCGCTCTGTCTTCATTTCGTGTCAGATACGCAAAAAATCCGTCAAGCCAATTATATGTATTTCCCGTCAGCGCGGAGCCTATTCCCCCTATTTTAAGCTCGGGGAAAGTCTTTTTCAAATGCCTTGACGCAACATCGTAAAACTCGTAAAATTCCTGTGCCGTACCGCTCCAGTTCCGCTTATTTTCCGCATCGTCCGCATCAAGATTAGGCTCGTTCCATATCTCCCAGTATTCTATATTCCAGTTAAAGCCATTCGCCCAGCCGTAATTGTAATGCCGTATTATATGCTCGCATATCACCGCCCATTTCTTGTAATCCTTGGGTACCAAGGTTCCGTATTTTTTCTCGCAGTGCTCTATTTTTGAGCCGAGCCTGTAAAAAATCTGCGTGCCGGCGTCAAGGATATTTTTCAGAAAAATATCCGTCAATGTAAAATCATACGCCGCCGGATCGTCCGCATCTCTGTCAAAATCAGGGAACACCGCATGAACATCAACTATATGCTCGCCGCCGTAGCCGCTGTAAAACGCCGCGTCGTGATTTCTTGAATATGGTATTCCCGCTTCACAAAACGCCTTGAAGTTATCCCTTTTCTGAGTACGTCTGCCTATTATCGGACCGTTGTTTACGGCGTGCATGGGCTTGATCTTACCTATTACCCTTCCGAAATCAAATTCCGTCTTTAACATACATTTTCCTCCTGTTCCGCCCTACTCCAAAACTATGACAAGTAAAATTCAAACTTGATATCCTTTTGGGACAGTCTGTATTTTTCAAGCAGCTCCGGCCCGCACGAATTTGAGCCTATTCCCGAATTTTTGTAGTCTATCCTCACATTAACTCCGCCCGTTTCCTCCAATTCGTCGATATGCCTTGCCTTTGTAAGCGCATCAGCGCCGTAGCGGGATACGTTTATATCAAACTTATCCTTTGCCGTAAATGTAAGACCGTTGTCAAATATCAGCTTCTTACACCCGGTATGAGTGCCATGCTCCTGCGGCACGGAATAATTGACATATTCGTTATCAACATTGCTTTTATACCAACCGGTAGTGGTATGAAGCAGCATATCACAGTAATTTTCAATAGGACCTCTGCCATAGTACCTAAAATCTGTCATCTCCTTTATGAGCTTGAACTCAAAGCCAAGCCTCGGAAGCCATATACAGTTTTTGCGCACCTTAGAGTCAAGGCTGATTTTCAAAGCCCCGTCGTCAAAAAATTCATACAGTACCGTATATTCCAAAAACGGCATTCTGCCTATACCCGAAAGATAGCCCTTTACCGTGATGCGGTTTTCATTTCGGCTTATATCTACAGCCTGATCAAAAATCCTGTCAAGGTTTTCACCCTGCCAGACGTTTGCATGCCCCCATTTTTGCCAGACCGTTCTTTCGTTATCCGTCGGTGCTCTCCAAGCTGTAAGTGCAACGTTTTTTTCAAGCTGCTCCCTGCCGTTTTTCCGTATGCTTGTAATACAGCCCAGATTCTTTGACACCGTATAAGACATATCGGCGGCTTTTACAATAAAGCTGCCGTTTTGCTCGGATATTGACACTCTATCGCATGCGCCCCTATGTTCATATACGGGCGATACAAGCTCAAATTCTGTCATTCCCACTTCTTTTTCCGTCTTATCCAAAAGTCTGCATACGACATACGCACCCATTGAACAATCGTCAGTAATCTCTGTTTTTATGCGTGCGCTTTGCTTTGGCTCAAGGTCAAGGCACTCCCTTTTACGGCTTATTTCCTTTCCGTCCGCATTTACGGTGATATCCACGAAATAGTCCGAAAGGTTTGTAAAATCAAACAGATTTGTAACCGTTACCGTATCGCCGTTAAGCTCAAATTTTACATTCTGATACGCATATTTTGTACACAGCGTTCCCGCCTTGAATTTCCGCTCATGCGAAACAAGCCCGTCCATACAGAAATTACTGTCACTTGTAAGCTCGCCGAAATCTCCGCCGTACCTCGGCACGCCGTTTTCAATAAAGGTATGATCCGCCCATTCCCATATACAGCCGCCCATAAGCTTTGGATATTTATATATGATATCCCAATAATCCTTTACGTCACCCGGACCGTTGCCCATTGCGTGACTGTATTCGCAAAGGAAAAGCGGAAGATGCATTTTATCGTTCTTTGCATATTCCTCCATATCCTGATATGACATATACATTCTTGAATGCATATCCGGACGTGTATAGTACGAGGGATCCTGCTCTCCCCAGCCGTAAGCCGTTCTCGATGCGTCTTCACAGTGGATAAGCCGTCTGTCATCGGTTTTTCTTAA
>CACZPW010000210.1 GCA_902783115.1 uncultured Ruminococcus sp.
AGAGGGCGTTGAGGGAAATATACTTAAAGGGCTTTGAGATATGCGTAAAAGAGGCTCAGCCAAAGGCTGTAATGACGGCGTATAACATTTTGAACGGTGTAAGGACGTCGGAAAATGCAGAGCTTATCGAGGGTATATTGAGAGGCGAATGGGGCTTTGAAGGTCTTGTTATGACGGACTGGTGGAACCATGCTTCGCACGCCAAGGAGGTTTTGGCAGGAAACGACGTGCGTATGCCGTACGCCGCAAAATCAGATTTGCGGGAAGCGTTTGCAAACGGTCAGATCGACAGAAATGCCGTTGCAAAAAGCGCAAAACGTGTTCTGGAGCTTATTTTAAGCTTTGAATAACAGTTTTGAATGACGATATAGAAGGTTATAGCAAATGGGGCTGCTGCGAATGAGCAACAGCCCCTGCTACAATGTATAAAAGCTTACATATTCAGGAAATATTCAAATATTTTTGTATCGCAAAGCAGCTCGGGGTGAAACGCCATCGCAAGCTGATTTTTATATTTTACGGCTGTGATGTTTCCGTCCGTAACGGACATTACAGAAACTCCGTCCGAAACCGCCGTAATATACGGCGCGCGTATAAATTCCATAGGTACCTGCCCGACGCCTTTAAAATCACCCAAAGCCCGGAAGCTTCCAAGCTGTCTGCCGTAGGCGTTGCGCTTTACCGTTACGGGAAGCGTGCCAAAGCATACGCTGTCGCTGTTTTCCGTTTTTTTTGCCAATAGTATAAGCCCCGCACAGGTGGCAAGCGTAGGCATACCGCCGCTTATTTTGCTTTTCAGTTTATCAAACAAGCCAAGGTCACGGATAAGTCTTGTCTGTACCGTGCTTTCTCCGCCGGGCAGAACAAGCCTGTCAAAGCTCTTATCAAGGTCGGCTTCGCTCCGTATTTCAAATGCTTTTTCGCCAAGACCTTCAAGCATCTTTATATGCTCGATAAAATCGCCCTGGACGGCAAGAACTCCGGTCATTTAAATTCCCCTTTCCGCCATTAAAAGCTCGATTTCCTGTTCGTTGATACCTACCATCGCTTCGCCCAGATCCTTTGAAAGCTCCGCCAAGACTTTTTTGTCATTAAAGTTTGTTACCGCTTTTACGATTGCCTCGGCGCGTTTTTTCGGATTTCCCGACTTGAAAATGCCGGAGCCGACAAATACGCCCTCAGCCCCCAACTGCATCATAAGCGCGGCGTCCGCAGGCGTAGCAACTCCGCCCGCCGCAAAGTTTACGACGGGAAGCCTGCCGTTTTTGTGTACGTATTCGACAAGCTCATACGACACCTGAAGCTCCTTTGCCGCATTGAAAAGCTCGTCATTGCGCAAGGCTTTTAACCGCGCGATCTCACCGTTCATCTTACGCATGTGCCGCACTGCCTGTACAATATCGCCCGTTCCCGGCTCGCCCTTCGTACGGATCATGGAAGCGCCCTCGCTTATCCGCCGCAGTGCCTCGCCCAGGTCCTTTGCTCCGCATACAAACGGTACCTTAAACTGCGTTTTGTCTATATGGTACACATCATCGGCGGGGGATAAAACCTCGCTTTCGTCTATATAGTCTATCTCTATTGCCTCCAAGATTTGCGCCTCCGCAAAATGACCTATTCTGCACTTTGCCATTACGGGAATGGACACCGCCTCCTGTATGGAATTTATCATTTTCGGATCGCTCATTCTCGAAACTCCGCCTGCCGCGCGTATATCCGCAGGTATACGCTCAAGCGCCATTACCGCGCACGCTCCCGCCTCCTCGGCAATTCTTGCCTGCTCCGGCGTCGTAACGTCCATGATTACGCCGCCTTTGAGCATTTGCGCCAATTCTTTGTTAAGCTCATACTGTGTTTTCATAGTTTTTTTCTCCTTTACATTTGTTATGCAATGTATTATAATACAAATGTGGATATATTGAAATACTCATTTTAAATATATTCAATAAGGTCAGATTTGGAGGAAAAAGGCTAATGTTAAGCTATTCTTTTGCAAATATAGGGTCAGAATCGCTGTATGTTCATTTGTACAGCTGCATAAAAAATGACATTTTAAAGGGAAAAATCGCGGCTGGTTTGAAGCTTCCGTCAAAGCGGAGCTTTGCAAAAAATCTGGGCATAAGCGTTATTACGGTTGAAAATGCGTATGCACAGCTTATAGCGGAGGGATTTATTTATTCGATACCCAAAAAGGGCTATTTCGTGTCCGATATCGAAACGGTGGAGGGCAAAGAAAAAATCAAGTCCGCAATAGGGGACAAGAAGGCGGCAAAATACTATGCGGACCTTGTAAGCAATTCCGTTTTACATACGCTGTTCCCGTTTGCGACATGGGCGAAGCTTTTAAGAGAAGTGATTTTAGAAAAAAGCGAGGAGCTGATGACGGTACCGCCATGCTCGGGCGTTTTGGAGCTCAGAGAGGCGATAGCGGAGCATTTATATCAGTTCAAGGGCATCAGGGCGGAGCCTGCGCAAATAATCATAGGCGCGGGGACGGAATATTTATACAGTCTTATCATAAAGCTTATGGGGTACGATAAGGTGTTTGCAGCAGAGGAGCCGGGGTATGGGAAAATTTCAAAGATATATAAAAGCTCAAACGTAGTGTGCAAGCATATAAATATGGATAAAAAAGGCGTTGTCCCGCAAGAGATAGTGAGCAGCAACGCGGACGTTTTGCACATTTCACCGTCGCACCATTTCCCGACGGGTACGGTAATGCCCGTAAGCAGGAGGTATGAGCTGTTAAGCTGGGTAACAGGCTCAAAGTACAGATATATAATAGAGGACGATTTCGACAGCGAATTCAGATTTTCAGGCCGCGCCATACCGCCGATAAAAGAGCTTGACGTTATGGACAGGGTTATTTATATGAACACGTTTACAAAGAGCCTTGCACCTACGATACGGATAAGCTATATGGTATTGCCTGCCGCGCTTGCGGAAAAGTATTACGGCGAGCTTGGCTTTTATTCGTGCACCGTTTCAAATTTTGAACAGTACACTCTTGAAAAATTTATAAGCAACGGACATTTTGAAAACCACATAAACAGAATGAGGCGGTATTATAAAACAGTTCGTGACAGCTTTATCCATGCCATTAAGAATAATGAAGCATTAAAAAATGCCGTAATCGAGGAGGAGGACGCAGGACTGCATTTTACACTGAGAGTGGATACGGATATGACGGATACGGAGCTTAAAAAAGCGTTTTTAAGAAACGGGATAAGAGTTACCTGCTTAAGCGACTATTATGTAAACCGTGAAAATGCGCCAAAATCGGTCATTGTGATCAATTATTCAAATCTGGAACCGGAGAAGACAGATCACGTAGTTGAGAGAATTGCAGATTCAATAAAAATAAGTTCAAAGATTCAATAAAAATAAGTTCAAAAAATGCTTGACAAAAGCTGATTTTCAGGTGTATAATAACAGGGCTTGCAATAAGTGCAGGTATCCTTGCCCGGAAGGAGTTTCCGGGACTGAAGTCCATAAGGAGGTGCAGAAAATGGCTGAAAAGATCTTAAACAGCTATGAAACAATTTTTATCATTGACGCATCACTTGACGAG
>CACZPW010000211.1 GCA_902783115.1 uncultured Ruminococcus sp.
CGCAGAATACAAAGCTGAGTGCGGAAAGCTTTACCCAGGTAATGGCGATAGACGATATCACGGTGCTTTGCGATGTGATCGCGTCAAAGGTGGATCTGAGGCTTGAGGCAAAGCAGCAGATACTTGAAATGTCGGATATTTACAAGAGGGTAGAATATCTTATTGTCGAGCTTAAAAATCAGCTTTCGGTGCTTATGCTGGAAAAGGAGATAGCAAAAAAGGTAAAGTCAAGGATAGATCAGAATCAGCACGAGTATTACTTGAGGGAACAGTTGAAGGTGATAGAGGAAGAGCTTGGCGAGGGCGAAGCGGTATCGGAGGAGGCGGAGCAGTATACGGACGCCGTAAATAAGCTGAATGCTCCCGATGAGACGAAGGAAAAGCTCTTAAAAGAGGTAGGCAGGTTTATGAAAATGCCGCAAAATTCCTCGGAGAGCGCAGTTTTAAGAACGTATCTCGATACGGTTCTTGATATGCCCTGGAATGACGAAAGCAAGGAAGAATTTGACATTTTAAACTGTGAAAATATTTTGAATGAGGATCATTACGGACTTGATACGGTAAAGGAGCGTATTTTGGAATATCTGTCGGTGCGTAAGTTTACGGGCGGTAAAAACGGTACTATCCTGTGCCTTGCGGGACCTCCGGGCGTCGGAAAAACGTCTGTTGCAAAATCAGTTGCAAGGGCGCTGGGCAGAAAATACATACGCATATCTCTTGGCGGTATCCATGACGAATCGGATATAAGAGGGCACAGAAAGACCTATATCGGCGCTATGGAGGGAAGGATCATGGCGGCGATGAGGGAGGTCAAGGTAAAAAATCCGCTTATCCTGCTTGACGAGATAGACAAGATGGGCGTTGACTATAAGGGCGATCCGTCCGCCGCGCTTTTGGAGGTGCTTGATTACGAGCAGAACGGTGCGTTCCGTGACCATTATTTAGAGGTGCCGTTTGATTTGTCGGGAGTTCTGTTTATAACGACGGCGAATACTCTTGACACCATATCGAGGCCGCTTCTGGACAGAATGGAGATAATCACGCTGTCGGGGTATACGGAAACGGAAAAATTCCATATCGCAAAGGATTATCTTGTAAAGAAAGCAAGAAAGAATAACGGACTTAATGATAAGCAGTTTAAAATAAACGACGCCGCACTCAAAAAATGCATAAGCTCCTATACGAGGGAAGCGGGAGTGCGAGGTCTGGAGCAGACGATAAACAAGCTGTGCAGACGCTCGGCAAAGCTGATCCTTGAGGGTGATAAAAAATCCGTATCGGTAAATTCAAAAAATCTGGGCGATTTTCTGGGTAAGGAAAAATACAGATACGAGGCTATGAACAAGCGTGACGAGATCGGAGTTGCGCGCGGGCTGGCATGGACCTCCGTAGGCGGAGATACGTTATCGGTTGAAACGAACATAATGCCGGGCGACGGAAAGGTAGAGCTTACGGGAAAGCTGGGCGATGTAATGAAGGAAAGCGCTATGGCGGCGATTTCATATATCCGTTCAAACAGTGATAAGCTCAATATCGACGGTGATTTTCATAAGACAAAGGATATACATATCCACGTTCCCGAGGGCGCTGTGCCAAAGGACGGTCCGTCGGCGGGGATCACCATGGCAACGGCGCTTGTATCGTCGCTTACCGAAAGACCTATACGCCGCGACGTGGCAATGACGGGCGAAATAACATTAAGGGGAAGAGTTCTGCCAATAGGCGGACTCAAGGAAAAATCCCTTGCCGCATACAGAGCGGGCATAAAGAACATCATAATTCCGCAGGACAATACGCCCGATATCGACGATTTACCAAAGGAGGTCGCGGGCGAGCTTAATTTCATACCCGTAGACGATATGTCGGCGGTTTTGAAAAATGCGCTTGTGTGATATTTGACGGCAATAAACGGGTACAGTAGGGAACAGCCCGTGTGCTGTTCCGCCGTGTGCTGTGTTCTGCCTGGTAAAATAAACGAGAAAGGAATAAAGATATGAACATACATAACGCAGATATCGAGGTTTCGGCGGTCGATAAGAAGCAATATCCCAAAAAGGGATATTTGGAATTTGCATTTGCGGGAAGGTCAAATGTCGGCAAATCGTCCCTGATAAACAAGCTTCTTAACAGAAAATCCCTTGCAAGGGTTTCGGGAACGCCGGGAAAAACGATAACCATAAATTTCTATAACATAGACGATACCGTGTATCTTGTGGATCTTCCGGGCTACGGCTACGCGAAAAGGCCTAAAGAGGACGTTAAAAAATGGGGAAACATGATAGAGGATTATCTCGGCAACAGAAAAGAGCTTGTGCAGACGATACTCCTTGTAGACTCACGACATAAGCCCACCCCGGACGATATCACCATGGCCGATTGGATAAGGCATTATCACGACAGGCTTATAGTCGTTGCGACAAAAACGGATAAGCTTAAAAAAAGCGAGATAGAGGGAAATCTCGATATGATATGGGAAACGCTTCAAATGGGCGAGGATGATATTCTGGTGCCGTTTAACACAAAGGACGATGAGGGCAAATACACCGTCTGGGATATGATAGAAATGATGCGTGCCGGGGAAATGCAGTAGTTTTGTATTTTTGCTTGACTTAATATCCCGGTTATGGTAAACTTAAGAAAAGTACCGTTCTGATCAGATCCCGAACGGTAGGAGGCAGTGTCTGAATGAATTCAGACCGGTAAGAAAGGAATAGGTATAAGCGATGAAGAAAACAAGAGGTATAGCAGCTGTTGTTATCGTAGCTTTGATGGCGCTTACGCTTCTTGCAGGCTGCGGCGGCGAAGCAGAGCTTACAGGCTATGAGGGCAAGTATGTATCCGTTGAAGGCGAAATGATGGGAATCACTTTGACGGGTGAGGATGTCGCAGGCTGGGAGATAGAGCTTAAGGCAGGCGGCAAGGGCAGCATGGAGGTTGACGGAACAAGAGGAAGCATGAAGTGGACGCTTGAGGAAAACACAATAAATATTACAGTCGAGGGCGAGGAAATGTCAGGCTCGATAGACGGGGACAAGATCGTGATCGAAAATGTTCTCGATTCGGGTATGAAGATGACCTTCCAAAAGCAAAACGAAGAATAACTGAAAATGGATCGGGGAGCTTTGATATAATGTCAAAGCTCCCCGGTTTTTTGGTTTGTATACAGTGTGAAATCGCGTCTGTAGGCAGTCGGCTTCTCGGAACAGTGCTTTTTGAATTGGCGTATAAAATTACTCGTATCCGAAAAGCCGCAAAGCTCGGCGATCTCACTTATCGGCTTATCCGTGTTTCTTAACAGTATTTTTGATTCGTTTATCCTGTATGCCATGATGTAGTTATAGGGGGTAGTGCCCACAGTCCGCCTGAAAAGGCGTATGAAATGGAATTTTGATATGTGAAGCTTATTTATTATATCGTCAACGGTAATGCTTTGCGTATAGTTTTCGTGTATAAAGTCAACAGCCGTTTTTATGTATTGATAATACTGACCGTTATGCCGTATCTGCTCGCTTTCGAGCAAGGATGCGACCGTAATATTGAAAATACCGTGAATGTGTGAGGATATTTCAAGCGAGCTTAAAATATCGTTTTTCTCTGCAAGCCCCATAATATCTCCGATAAGCGAAAGCATTTTGTTAGCGTCATTTACGGCAACGCTTTTAACAGTACCCGAATACAGTATATCGTAAAATTCCTTTGCCATAGCTCCGTTAAAATGGATCCAGTAAAATTCCCAGCCGGCATCTGATGCAAAATAGCGGTGCGGGATATGGCAGTCGATGATTATTGCGTTTTGGCTTTTTGCCAAAAGCTCCGTACCTCCCGATATCACAGTTCCCATACCCGATACAGTAAAAAGCAATAAATAGCTATTATGCGTATTTCGTGTTATCTCATAGCCCTTTCGGGCAATAAAATGCCCCGCCTCGCGCACGTGGAATGGAAGCGCAGCGGTAAGCGGCGTAGGAGTGGCGCTGAGCCATATCGAGCGATCCGCTATCTGTTCTTCGTATTTTGGCATAAATATATCACCTCGCATATATTTTACACCATATGCATATAAAAAGCAATAATTTTCTATTTTATGGCAATAATGTTCAGTGAAAAATTTTTTTAAAGGTATATACTTTAGAGTATGAATACAAATCACGGGAGGCAGTTTATGAGTGAGGTAATTTTAAGACAGGAAAAGGTAGTTATACCCACATACGAGATCTCGGAATACGACAAAAACCCGATGTTTCTGGAAAAGAGGGTGTATCAGGGCTCATCGGGACGGGTTTATCCGCACCCGGTATGCGAGGGCGTATCTGACACCAAAACGGACAAGGAATATAACGCATTGATTTTGGAAAACGATTATATCCTCGTTATGATCCTTCCCGAAATCGGCGGAAGAATACAGCGGCTTTACGATAAAACAAACGGCTATGACGCGGTGTATTATAATGAGGTGATAAAGCCTGCGCTTGTAGGGCTTGCGGGGCCCTGGATATCGGGCGGCATAGAATTCAACTGGCCGCAGCACCACAGACCGTCCACCTTTGATCCCGTGGACTATACCGTCAGCGAAAACCCGGACGGCTCAAAAACGGTATGGGTGGGCGAAACGGAAAAAATGTTCCATACAAAGGGTATGGCGGGCTTTACGGTATACCCGGACAGGGCATATCTTGAAATAACGGGACAGGTATATAATCCGACCGACCGTCCGCAGACGTTTTTGTGGTGGGCAAATCCCGCCGTTGCGGTGAACGACCATACGCAGTCTATATTTCCGCCCGACGTACACGCAGTAATGGATCACGGAAAAAGGGACGTTTCAAAATTCCCTATTGCAGACGGCGTGTATTATAAAATGGACTATGCTCCCGGCACGGATATTTCAAGGTATAAAAATATTCCCGTTCCCACCTCATATATGGCATACCATTCCGATTATGATTTTATC
>CACZPW010000212.1 GCA_902783115.1 uncultured Ruminococcus sp.
AATTTTTTAATATCCGATTTCATAGCTGTAATCAATTATCGACGATAAAACATATACCTTGTTATACTCCATTTCAAATCCGCAGTCAATTTTTGACGTAAATTTCTTCGGATCCTCGGTATTGCTCTCAAACATTCCGTAATGCGTGGGGATAGCTGCCTTCGGTTTTATCGCCTTTGTGATCTCTACAGCCTCTTCCACGTTCATATTGCCAAGCTTACCGTTTATACATATAAACATAACGTCTATGTTGTATTCTTTAAGCTCTTTGAGCCTTTCATCATAGAGCGTATCGCCCGAAAAGTAAAGAGTATGCCCGTCGTGCCTTACTATTATTCCGATGGCGGGCGCACTGTGAAACGCGCAGACCGCCTCAAGCTCAAATTTCCCTATTGAGAATTTATCGCCTTCGTTGAAGTCCTTGAATTTCGTCACACCGCACTCTTTAAGCGTTTTTTCAGCGTCCGTAGGCGCCAAAAACAGCATCTCGTCCTTCTTCATAAGCGGTATCGCATCAATATCCACATGGTCAAGGTGGTTATGTGTGCAAATAACGACATCGCTCCTTAATCTGTCGGGTGTAAACGGCGGCTCCACCATTCTCGGTCTGCCGTGCAAACGCCCTACCACGTCCGACAAATACGGGTCGATACATATCTTTGTCTCACCGTCATTAAGCGTATAACCGCTCTGACCTATCCATTTAATATGCAGCATTAACTCCACTCCCTATCATTTGCCCATTCATTATCCCATTTGGTCGTTTCCTCCCACGGGATCGGGTATTTTTCATGCATGTGTTCTGCTATTACCTCTTCATTAAGCTCGTCTATACCAAGTCCCGGCTTATCGGGAACATTTACGAATCCATCCTTGAAGAACGGCTTATCAAGTCCCTTTACGATATCCGTCCACCACGGGATATCAACACTGTGGAACTCTACGGCAAGCACGTTTTGAACCGCCGCCGCCGCATGTATCGCCGCCATGCAGGCTATGGGGCTTTCTGCCATGTGTATTGCCATTGCCACGCCGTATTTCTCGCACATATCGCCAAGCTTCTTCATTTCAAGCGCGCCGCCGACGGTGAGCATATCCGGGTGTATCACCGATACGCCGCCGCATTCCATAAGCGGGCGGAAGTTTTCGGCTAAGAATATATCCTCGCCCGTACAGATGGGAACGTTGCAAGAATGTGCTATCTTTTCATAATGCTTTGTATAATGCCAGGGCGCAATATCCTCTATCCACGCAATATTGTATTTTTCAAGACGTCTTGCAAACATTATGCAGTCCTCGATGGCAATGTGTCCGAAATGGTCTATCGCAAGCGGGACCTCATAGCCTATAACGTCACGCACGTCCTTTACATATTGCTCAAGTACGTCCATTCCCTTCTGCGTAAGGTGGATACCCGTAGCATGGTGCGGGATCGTGAAGGTCTCATAGTTTTTGCCGAGCATCATATCCATATCAACGGAGCCGCCCTGGTGCAATATCGCCTTCATCGAATACTTCTTTATATCCTCCAAAAATCCGATCGGCGCATTAAGACAGCCCTCTTCGTCCAAAAGATGCTCTATGCCCAGATCCATTTTAAGGAATGTAAAGCCCTGCTCCATACGCTTTTTAAGCGCATTTCCCATGTCCTTACCCGTGTGCTTTCCGTCAACGTCGGTATCACAGTACATTCTTACCTTGTCCCTGAACTTTCCGCCCAGCATCTGCCAAAGCGGTACGCCCCATGCCTTGCCGGCAAGGTCCCAAAGAGCTATTTCAAGTCCCGAAACGCCGCCGCCCTGACGCGAATGTCCGCCGAACTGCTTGATACGTCTGAACAGCTTGTCCACATTACACGGATTTTCGCCGATAAGTCTTGACTTTAACATAAGCGCGTATGTTGCGCTTGATGCGTCCCTGACCTCGCCGTAGCCTATCAAGCCCTGATTTGTGTATACCTTGATAAGCGGGCAGTGCTTCGGCGCACCGTTGATGTTCGCAACTCTTATATCCGTTATCTTAAGCTGCGACGGTTCTGAAAATCTGTTTGCATTAACCTCCATTATATTATCCTCCTTGACTTATATAATTTTTTATGCTATGCTTTTATTACAGGGATATTTTAGCATACAGGTTTTTTTAATTCAACCGATATATTATGATATTTGTCCACTATTTTATGAAAGGAATTCTTAATATGCGTTTTGACGAACAGATATTGTACGATAACAGCAATATGCCGTATATAAAAACCTTCCATTCCGCAGTTTTGCCCGTAAAGCGGAGCTACAACGCCCATCATCATACCGAATGCGAGCTGTCCGTTTTCCTTAAGGGCAGCGGCATATACCGCCTGCGCGATAAGGAGTATCCTTTCAAAACGGGCGACGTTTTTTTGTTCGGAAGCAACGAGGAACACTGCATTACCGATATTTTCGAGAAAACGGATCTGCTCAATATCCAGTTTGAGCCGCGAATACTTTGGGAAAGCTCGGAAAACATCGAGCTTTTAAAGCTTTTTTCCGCACGGAACAAAAGCTTTAAAAACAAATTCAGCGCCTCAGATACCGTTCTTTCGGGGTATATAACCTCTATAGAGCATGAGCTTTCCGAAAAAAATCCGGGCTATAAGATCCATGCAAAATATATGCTGCTGTCGGCTCTTATACATATAATGCGGAATTATCCCTATACCAATTCCGATACAATCATCACCGGCGCAAATCCGACCGGGCAGCTAAAATCGGCAATGCAATACATTGATACAAACCTTGAAAACAAGCTGACATTAAAAAGCATTGCCGCCGCAGCAGGTATGGCACAGACGTATTTTTGTTCCGTTTTCAAAAAATTCAACGGTATAACGCCCTGGGAATATATTACCATAAAGCGTGTGGAAATGGCGATAGACCTGCTTAAAACAACAGATATGTCAAAGCTTGAAATCGCTGAAAAATGCGGTTTTTCCGGCTCGTCAAATTTCTATAAGTCCTTTTCAAAGGTAACGGGAAAGCAGCCAAAGTATTTCTGTAAATAACAAAAATTCCGCTGCTTTTCGTATACCGTATAAAATTTATGTCTTGAGCCTTGCCTGTATATCCTTTACATCAATGTCCCTGAGCCTCTTGCCCTGTTTTACGGCAAGCGCCGCAGTTATTCCTGCGGCGATCCCCGCAGGTCCCGAACCTACAACTATCACTTCATATTTTTTTACGTTCTGTATTTCCGTCTCAAATTTCATAACCGTATTCGCCGTTACTTTACGTTATTTTTCCGGTATTATCGGATAGAGCTGGATCGTGTTTCCGCCGTCAACGGTAAGCTCTGCGCCGGTCGTGTTTCTTGCGTGTTCCGCAAAATACCATACCGCATCCGCAATGTCCTTACCCACCGCAACGTCGCCTATGGGCGTATAGCGTGACGGCACTGTTTTATAAAATTCGGGGTTTTTATCCCATCTGTCCGTCTTTATCATGCCGGGCAATACCGCGTTTACACGAATGTTATACTTGCCCAGATCAAGCGCCATAGCGCGCATCATACCAAGCTGTCCGCTCTTTGATGCGGAATATGCGATCCTGTCTGGTATTGCGCGGTATGCGGTGTTTGAATTTACAAACACGATACCTCCGCCGCCGTTTTCCTTCATTCGCCTTGCCGCATTTTCACAGATGCAGTAATTCCATGTCATATTCGTGTTTATTACACGCATAAAATCGGTTATGGGATTTTTGAATATCTCGATACCGAGTCCCTGATCCGCCGCATTCAAAACAACGGTTTCAATGAACATATCCTTTTTGTCAAAATCCGCAAACATCTCAACAACAGCCTGCTCGTTTACCGTCCTTTCGTCCAAAAGTGAGGTGATGGCATAGCCCTTGATATCAACTCCGGGGAATTTTGCCCTGTAATTTTCAAGAGCCGTATTTACCTTGTTTGAGTCTCTTCCCGTGAAAACCACGTTTTTACCCTCTGAGGCAAATTTTTCAACTATATCAACGCCCGTATTCGTGCAGGCGCCCGTTATCAGCGCATATCTTTTCATTGTTATATCCCTCCGTAATTAAAAGTAAAATGCCGTTTTCTGAGGTCTTATATCCGTAAGCGCACCGGTGTAATGCCTTAACGTGTGTACCTGATACGGATGCTTTGCGCATTCCTCTTCGTTTATTTCTATGCCGAGTCCCGGCTTGTCGGGAATGCTGATATATCCATCCTCATAATGAAGCTCCTCGGTGGTTACATCCTTTCTGTAGTCCACATCCGAATACATTATTTCCAAAATCTCAAAATTCGGGCAGGTCGCCGCAAGCTGCAGCGTCGCCGCATTTGCAACAGGTCCCGACGGATTATGCGGTGCAAACGGTATGTATCTTGACTCCGCCTCCGCCGCAATTTTCTTAAGCTCCATTATACCGCCCGCATGTGAAATATCGGGCTGGATATAATCGGCAGCCATACTGTCGAACATACGCCTGTAATCCCAGCGTGTGTACAGTCTCTCGCCCGCCGATATCGCAACGGGGGATTTATCCCTTACCGCCTTTAATGCTTCGATATTATCGGGCGGAACAGGCTCCTCAAAAAACATTGGCTTAAACTGCTCAAGCTCCTTTGCTATTTTTATACCTGTGGGGATATTGAATCTGCCGTGTCCCTCGATCAAAAGGTCAACTCCGTTTCCTACCGCCTCTCTTACTGCGCCTACGCACCTTAACGCCTTGTCAAGCTCCGCATTTGAGATATTTAAATAGTTCTTCCCGAACGGATCCCATTTCATTGCCGTAACCCCACGTTTTACCGCAATTTTTGCTTTTTCGGCAAATTCCTCCGGCTCCTTTGCGCCCGCAAACCAGCCGTTTACGTATATCCTTACCTTTTCGTTTACCTTGCCGCCCAAAAGCCTGTAAACGGGCACGTTAAGGCTTTTGCCCAGAATATCCCATAACGCAGTCTCGACCGCAGACAGTCCCGACATCAGAACTGCGCCGCCTCTCCAGTATGCGTCACGGTAAATGCTATGCCAATGCTTTTCTATATCCCTCGGATCCTTGCCCACAAGATATTCCTTTATGTGCTCTACCGCACCAAGCAAGGCCTTTTCCTTATATTCAAGCGTAGCCTCGCCCACACCGTCTATACCCTCGTCGGTATAAACCTTTACAAACACCCAGTTTGTTCTGAAACAATCAACAACAAATGCTTTTACATCAGTAACCTTCATCTTTATTTCACCTCGTCAAATACTCTTACATGATCTACTACAAATTCATCGGGAAGCACCGCTTTTTTAAGCGCCTCCACAGGTCTGCAGGCCCACAGCTTGCCATGACCGTCAAAGCCGTATTCGGTGCCGAATACCCTGTGATAGCCGTGACATTCCGTACTTACAACTATAAATTCCTCAGTATGCGATACCGCGCTGTCGGGCTTTCCCTGATAGCCCACCTTCTCGCCGTCCGCATAGAAGGTGTAACCGTTTTCGTCCCAGTCAACGCCGTAATAATGCCAGCCGTCCTCCGTTTCCTTGAACGGGTGCTTGAAATGCCCCGGCCATACCGAATTTTTTCCGTAGCCGTTATATCCGTTTCCGCAAAGTATCACCCCGTCGGTATGCTGCTTATAGTTCTCCATTATGTCGGTTTCCACACCGCATTCCTCAGGATTGGGCGTTGAGCCTATGCCGGGTGCCTGAAGCCAGAACGCCGCGTGCCAGCCGGGATTTCTCGGCAAACGGCACCGTATTTCGTAGTACCCGAATTTGTGCATAAACTTTGCCTCTTCATATTTCCCGAACGGCCAGAAGCCATCCGAGTCCTTGGGTATGTCGTAGGTCAGCGAGCCCGTCTGCAAATGTCCCGAAAAATAATCGTCGCCCTTTTTGACAAGCTTTATGTGCAGGTTGCTGTTTCCGTCTACCTCCACACCCTCCTTTGTAAAGGTCGGTGATTTTCTGCCCCAGAAATAAAGCCTGTAGTTCCACTTGCTCTCATCAAGACAGTTTCCGTCAAACTCATCGCTCCACGCAAGCTTCCATTCCTTCCCCTCCGGCAAAAATGACGCCCGGTGGTCTTTTACCTCGTACTTCTTCATATTAAAATCCCTCCTTATTTACTTTCTGTTTTAAACAGAATATTCTTGACAAATTCTTAAGTTTAACGTATCATATATATTATTGAATTTATATCAAATTATTACTTAATTTATTAGAAATATTACTGAAAACGGAGAATGTGAAAATTGAATGAGATAATTTTACCCGAAAATATATGGGTAGGTATTTACGACAGCCGTCTTGAAGCGGGAGGCAGGGATATGACGGAGAACA
The DNA here is from genome assembly GCA_902783115.1 of uncultured Ruminococcus sp. GTDB lineage: Bacteria > Bacillota > Clostridia > UBA1381 > UBA1381 > 12844. The sequence goes on from CACZPW010000212.1 coordinate 6,332, forward strand.
GAATAACCTCCGCTTTTGAGATAGAGCTGCCTATTGAGCAGGGCGGAACGTCTTACATAGACAGCGGCAGCTTCCGCATAACTCCCGACACCGTTATATGCGTAAAGCCCGGGCAGGTACGCCATACGAGGCTTCCGTTCAAGTGCTATTTCATACACATGGAAATAAGCGGCGGCAAGCTCAGAGAAGTGCTTGAGGATACTCCCGACGCTTTTGTTACGAATGCGGCGGACAAATACAGAAAAATATTCGGCGATATGTTTGAATACTACAACAGCACCGCAGCGGCGGATAATATAATTTTGCAAAGTCTTATATTAAAGCTTATATATGCCGTCCGTGAAGACTGCACACAGCTTAAATTCAGAAAAAAAGCGGGGCGGCGCAACGCCGAGCTTACGGGCAGGGCGATAGAATTCATAAACGCAAACCTTGAAAATCCAATCACGCTTGACGATATCGCAAGGTATGTATCGCTTAGCCCCATACATTTTCACAATACCTTCAAGGCGGCGACGGGTGTAACGCCGCATAGGTATTTAAACGAGCTGCGTATAAAAAAAGCGGCAAAGCTCTTGGTAACGACTGATATGAAGCTTACCCAAATCGCATACGAATGCGGCTTTTCCTCGCAGGCATATTTTAACTATGCCTTCAAGAAATATATGTCCGTAACGCCCAGGGAATATATGCGGAAAATTTTTGAACGGTATCCCTACAGCGAGTCCGAAAACAACTGATATCACTTTATATTACACCAACTTTATTTCATATGCATAATATAACAGTATGAAACTATAAAGGGAAGTGATGATCATGTATGTACTTGTAGGTTCGATAACGACCGCAATGCGTCTGAAAAGGCTCTTGGAGCAAACCGCCTCCATCCCCGCCGAGGTCGTGCACACTCCATCGGCACTGCACAACGGCGGCTGTTCGTATTCGGTGCGGCTTGATAACAGGCACCTTGACGCCGTAAAATACACCGCCTCCGACTACGGCGTCAATATACGAAAAATTTTTCTTGAAGATACGGTAAGAGGGGAGCGTAAATACAATGCTGTATCTTGATAACAGTGCGACAAGCTTCAGAAAACCCGCCTGTGTGTACGGAACGTTCTTTTTCAATACTCTGTTCAACAGCGCAAATGCGGGGCGCGGTCTGCACAAGCCGAGCCTCAGGGCGACAAAGAGCATAGTCGAGGCGCAGGAGAATATCGCAAGGCTTATAAACGTGCAGCGCCCGCAGAATATTGCGTTTTGCCAGAACGCGACTCTTGCGATAAATATGATAATTTCGGGGGTTCTTGACGGTGGCGGGCATATCATTGTTACACAAATGGATCATAACAGCGTTTTAAGACCTGCCTTCTATCACGGGCTTTATACCGTTGTAAATGCGGACAAAACGGGGTATGTCGATCCCATACGCATCAAAGAAGCAATACGCCCCGATACAAAGCTTATAGTATGCACTCACGCATCAAACGTGTGCGGAACTATAGAGCCTGTCGCAAAAATCGGCAAAATTGCAAGGGAGAACGGCATACTGTTCCTTATCGACGCCGCCCAGACCTTAGGCTGTGTTGAGGTGGACGCCGAGAAAATGAATGCAGATTTTATTGCTTTTTCCGGACACAAGGGACTTATGGCACCGCTCGGCACGGGCGGCGTGTATGTGCGTGACGAAACGACACTGCGCCCCATAATCATGGGTGGAACGGGCAGTCAGTCGGAGCTTCCCACGCAGCCCCGGATCATGCCCGATATGCTTCAGACCGGAACAATAAACACTCCCGCCGTTGCGGCAATGTCAAAGGCGGCGCTCTACGTTATGCGCGAGGGAGTAACGGCGATAGGTGAAAAGGAACACTGTCTTGCAAACAGGCTATCATCAAAGCTTATGAATATGGGCAATGTATCCGTATACGGCAGGGCATTTAGGACGGGCGCCGTAGCGTTCAACATAAATAATGTCGGGAGTATCGAGGCGGCAAATGAAATAAACAAGTACGCCGTCGTGCGTGCCGGATATCACTGCGCTCCTCTTGCCCACAAAGCACTGGGGACTCAAAAAACGGGCGCAATACGGGTTTCGTTCGGATATTTCAACAGAAAAAAAGACGTTGACAAGATCGCAGATATTGTGTGGAATACCGCCAAGCACCACGAGGGATAGCACTGTCTATCCCATACATAGGTTTACCGCGATTTTGCCGTAAACCTATTATCAAAAAAAGTGGGAAAAAGTGTTGACAAATAAAATTTATTTTGCTATAATACAAAAAGTCGATTGATGAGGTCGGCAGATTTCTGTGCGGGTGTAGTTCAATGGTAGAATCCCAGCCTTCCAAGCTGGTCGTGTGGGTTCGATTCCCATCACCCGCTCCAT
>CACZPW010000213.1 GCA_902783115.1 uncultured Ruminococcus sp.
GGGGATTTTCGTCAATGCCGAAAATAAGCATTTCACTTCCGATAGGCATATCATTTTATACCTTCCAGGCTGTTTCCTACATTATAGACATATACAGAGGCGATTGCAGGGCGCAAAAAAGTGTTGTAAAATTCGGAACGTATATATCGTTTTTCCCGCAGCTTATAGCAGGTCCGATCGTCAGGTATGTGGATATTGCCGATATGCTTGATAACCGCAGTGAAAATATCCGTCAATTCTCGGACGGTGTAAGGCTGTTTACAATAGGATTGTCAAAGAAGGTGCTTATAGCAAATCAGATGGGTATGCTTTGGGATTCCTTACGTGATATGTCGCAATCGGGCGGGATAGTTGGCGCATGGATAGGAATGGCCGCATATACCTTTCAGATCTACTTTGATTTTTCGGGTTATTCGGATATGGCCTGCGGCTTGGGAAAGATGTTCGGCTTTGAGTTTATGAAAAATTTTGACTATCCGTATATCTCAAAGAGTATAACCGAATTCTGGCGCAGGTGGCATATATCGTTGAGTACATGGTTTCGTGATTATGTTTACATACCGCTTGGCGGAAACAGGAAAAGACTGCCGCGTGTAATATTCAATATGCTTGTCGTGTGGGCGTTTACGGGCTTTTGGCATGGCGCAAGCTGGAACTTTATCCTGTGGGGAATATATTATTTTGTGATTTTGGTGCTTGAAAAGTATGTTTACGGTAAATATCTTGAAAGGCTCCCGGCACTTTTGCGCCATATATATGCGCTTTTCTTCATTGTGGTGGGCTGGACAATATTCTACTTTGAGGACTTTTCACAGATGACGGGACATTTGAAGCTTATGCTGAGTGTGAAAAACGGATTTTTGAGTCATAACGCATTGAGCATCATTTTGTCGTATCTTCCGCTTATTGCCGTAACGGTTATTGCGTGTACACCGGCAGCGGGCAGGATATGGAAAAGGATCTCGGATACAAATATCGCAAGAACTGCGGAAATCGTGCTTGTTGTATGTGCGCTTTTGTTATCAACTGCGGCACTTGTAACACAAAGCTATAATCCGTTTTTGTATTTCAGATTTTGATTTGAGGAGCTTGGAGGTGAAAATATGCGCAGGACATACGATGCGGTGATGACGGTAATTTTTACGGCATTTATATTTGCCGTTCTTGCTTTATTTTTGGTACTTCCAAAAGCAGAATTTTCATATAATGAAAAGCGAAATCTCAGTGAGAAACCAGAATTGAGCGTAAAAAACGTATTTAACGGGCGGTTTGAGAGAGATACGGAGGATTATATAACCGATCATTTCCCGTTCAGGGACAGCTTTGTCGCCTTAAGCTCATATTTTGATTTATATACGGGCAGAAACGGGATAAACGGCGTGTATAAGTGTAAGGACGGATATTTGATAAATACTCCCGTAGAGGATGAGTATTTTGACGCAAATATCCGTACGATATGTGAATTTGCCAATAAAACCGATGCGGATATATCCGTTTTGATAGTGCCGACTGCAGGCAGTATTTTGACGGACAAGCTCCCCAAAAACCGTATGACATATCCCGATGATGGGCTTATAGACGGGGCGTATACAAAAGCTGAGGATTGCGGTATGGGCGTCTTGGATATCCGTAAAACGTTTGAAAAATCGGATAAAGAGATATACTATAAAACAGATCACCATTGGACGTCATACGGAGCGTATCTGGCATATACGGAGCTTGTAAACGATGCGTACGACATATCTGATTTTGAAATAAAAAGCTATGACGGATTTTACGGCACTACCTATTCAAAAAGCGCTTTATGGCGCGAAAAGAGCGACAGCATAGAAATATTTGACTATACCAAAAATGTAAGCGTTAAAATATATGACGGCGATAGCCCGGAGGAATACACCGATATTTTCTTTTACGATTATATGGATAAGCCCGATAAATACCCGGTATTTCTTGACGGAAACCACGCCTACACAAGGGTGATAAATCATGATATACCAACGGGAAGACTTTTGATAGTAAAGGATTCCTATGCAAATTCGCTTGCGCCGTTTCTGATACGACATTATAACACTGTAGATATGGTCGATTTAAGGTATTATACGGACAGAGTATCGGAGCTTTTGGATAAAGAGGACTATGATAAAATACTGTTTGTTTACGGGCTTTCTACGGTTGCGGAAACTACGGATATAAATATGTTGGATTAAAATAAATCGGAAAGGAGAAAGGTAAAAGTGGCAAAATATTCATATAAGCCGAGCGGCGTTTGTTCGACTCAGATTTTATTTGAAGTAGATAATAATACCGTTCATAATGTCAGGTACATAGGCGGCTGTATGGGCAATACTCAGGGTATAGGCGCATTGATCGAGGGTATGGACCGTGATGAGGCAATAAAAAGACTTCGAGGCATCGACTGCAGAGGCAGGGGTACATCGTGTCCCGATCAGCTTGCCATAGCATTGGAAGAGAGCAAGAAGTAATAAATAAGGACAAGCCTTCATATACTGTATTATCAGTATATCGGAGGCTTTTTTTATGCGAAAGTGTATTTTTTTGATCATGCTTATAATAAGCGCTGTTGTTTTTGTAATAGGCACACGTGGCGGTGCGGATATGGAATGTGTAAAGGTGTATGTGGTCGATGCGCAGATGATGCAGCTTATACCCGTAAGTACATATATCCCCGAATGCGATACGGAGGAAAAGGCAAAACGCCTTATACGGGTACTTATAAACGGATTTGACGAAAACCCGAAAATACGGCGGCTTATTCCGGATATACCGGGCTGTATGAGCGTAAGGGTAGAGGACGACTGCGCGGTTGTGGATATAAAGAATAAAATGTTAAAAAACCACCCCGAGGGCAGAAGCCTTGAAAAGCTTACGGTGTATTCGGTTGTAAACACCCTTACGGA
>CACZPW010000214.1 GCA_902783115.1 uncultured Ruminococcus sp.
CAGCGTATATTTATCTACAGTTATATAAATTATTCGACAGTACAACGCCCATAAAGGCAGATTGCGGCAGGCTGTGCAGCAGCGCATGCTGCGGCGGCGATACCGATTCGGGAATGCTCCTGTTCCCCGGCGAGTACGAGGTGTATAAGCTTCTGGAGCCCGAATGGGCAAAAACGGAAAAGACCGATATGACTTACAGCTGCAACGGTACCGACTATACGGTCCCGATTCTGTTTTGTAACGGTAATTGCGACCGTTATCAGAGACCTTTATCGTGCAGGATATTTCCTCTTACGCCGTATATCAATAAGCGTGGTAAATTGGAGATAATAACCGACCCCCGCGCAAAAGGCGTATGCCCCTTGGCAAGGGCGCTGTATCTTGAGGATTACGACAGGCAATTTATTAAAAATTTAAAACGTACTTTCAATCTTTTGCTTAAAAACGGTAAATTCAGAGAATTTATGACCGTATACAGCGATTATCTCGATACGTTCAGAAAATTCACGGATTGATTACGGGAGGAGCTTATTATGACTGAAAATAACGAAAAAAACTTAAACGGCACGCAGGATAATATAACGGCCGGCGAAAATGCGGACGCTGTTACCGAGGAGGTTACCGGTACCGGTGATGTATCGGATATGAACGGCACCGATGTGACTGCGGATGATTTGCAGTCCGATGAAGCCAATACCGATAAAACGGAGGAAGGTGCCGAAACAGCGGATACGGTCAAGAGCGGGGATGCCGGAGATGATGCGCAGTCCGATGAGGATTTGAGCGCAGATACAGCGGGCGCGGATGAAGCATCGGATATAAATGACGGCGATGATGCCGAAGATGATTTGCAATCCGATGCGGATTTGACCGAAGATGCGGCTGATAACGGCGAAGCGGCCGATACGGAAACCAACAAAGCGGGTATTATTATGGAAAATGCAAAAGAGCATATAAATAAATTTTTTACAAAGGCAAAAAAGCCCATCATTGTTACGGTGCTGTCTTTTGCCGCAATTATCAGTTTATCCACAATAATAGGCATTGCCGCACTGCCTCATAATACGGTAATGCATAACGTCTATGTTGAAAATACCAACCTGTCGGGCATGACCTATGACGAGGCGCTTGCGGTTGTAAACAACACGCTGCTCCTTGAAAACCAGACTGTGACATTAAGATGCGGCACAAACACCTATACCATCAACGGCTCTGATATAGGCATAACGGCAAAGCCCGAAGATACAGCAAAAAAGGCGTTCAACTACGGAAAATCCGGAAATAAAATTGCAGACGGGTTCAGAAATGCAAAGAATCTTTTGTTTAAAAAGGTGCTTATCCCCGTAGCGGAAATCGACAACGCCCTGCTCGATGAAAAAATAAATGAGTTCGGAAACCGGATATACGGCGAAATGATAGGCCATTATGTTGAAATAAACGAAAACGATCAGACCGCAACTATATGGCCGGGACATTCGGGATATGACGCAAATACGGAAAGCTCGTATCTTCCGTCAAGAGAGATAATACTGGAATCCATGAAAAATGACGACTATACAAATATTTCCGTACCGTTAAAGATTTCCGCGCCCCCCGATCTTACTCTTGAAAAATTTGACAGCATCGTATATACAGACCCCATAGACTCGTACTATAAAGTTGAAAACAATACGGTTGAGGTCGTACCGGAGCAAACGGGCAGATATATAAACAAGGACGAGGCCGCAGAGCTTCTTCCACTCGTTCATGAAGGCGGAGATGTCATAAAAATACCGTATTATTTATCTTATGCCGAAATTACTGCGGATACGCTAAACGAAAAGCTCTTTAATGCAACGCTCGGCTCATATTCAACAAACTACGGCGGCTCCACGTCAAACAGAAAAGCAAATGTCGCAAGAGCGGCACAGCTTATAAACGGAACCGTCGTCGCTTCCGGCGAGGTATTTTCGTTTAACGATACGGTCGGCGACAGAACGGTATCAAACGGCTTTTATACCGCAACGGAGTATGTTGACGGGAAATCCGTTCAGGGTATCGGCGGCGGAACCTGTCAGGTAAGCACAACGCTTTATTCTGCGGTATTATATGCGGATATGCAGATAGTACACCGTGAAAACCATGTAATGACGGTCGGCTATGTTCCGCTCGGTCAGGACGCAACCGTTGCATACGGAAGCGTTGATTTCAAATTCAAAAATTCAAGCGACTATCCCGTAAAAATAGCCGCATCAGCAGACGGCGGCACCATATACGTATCAATAATAGGTACGGCATGGGAGCCTCCCAGAAAGGTTGAAATAAAGCACTCAACATCATACATCGGAGCAGATACGCTTGTACATTCGACAAGATACGTATATTCAAACGGCGAGCTTATTTCCACCGATCCGTTGAGCTCAAGCTATTACAAGCCGCACACAACGGCGCCGCCGGCACAGCCCGAAAACGAAAATAACGGGTGACGCTTATGGCATTTGACTATGATTTGTTAAAGGACGGGGATAATTTTGATATTTGCGGCTGTGTTGCAAAAATCAAAAGAGCGGGCAGATTTTCGTATGTGTATTTAGCGGTTTGTGACGATGTGGTGGAAACTCTGTATAAAGCGGATTTTTGCAGCGTTCCCATAACCGACCTTTGCGAGGGAGCTTTTATAAAGGCAAGCGTAACGGTAAAAAATCAACCCCGTTCAAAATACGGCAAGGATATTATGCTTACGGATTTTTCCGTGCTTACAAAGCCGCACGCCGTTCCTCCAATACCCGTATATTCAAGTGATATCGGGCTTTCGTTTGAGGATTCTATGGATAATAAAATTATCGCAATAAGGAATCCGAAAATAAAAATGATATACAGCGCCGTATCCGAAGCGGAAAATGCATTTTCGGATCATATGAGGAACAAAGCTTTTACGCTTATCAATACGCCCGTATTGGTAAAAGATGTATACGTAAATTCATTTTCACTTGATTATTTTAACGAAGCTGCGGCTCTTATAAGCTCGGCGCAACTGTACCTTGCCCCTTGTACGGCGGCATTTTCAAGGGTGTATTCCGTATCGCGCCTGTTTATGAACAAGCGGTATAATTCAACCAGGCATTTAAACGAATATATAACGCTTAACGCACAGATCGGGTATATAGACAGCTTATCGGATGTTATAGATTTTGCAAAGGACTGCCTTTTATATATAATAAACAGACTTAAGAAAAAGGGTATCCTGAAAAATACGCCCATAAATTGCAATACGCCCGTCCGTATCACATTTCCTGACGCGCTTAAGCTCCTTAACAAAAGCGAGCAGCCCGATTTAGATCCTACGGATATAAAAAAGCTTTGCAATCATTTTGCGGATAGGTCGGATATCGTTATGGTTACGGGCTTTCCCAAGGGCAACAGGGATTTTTATATTGATTATGATAACGGCGCGCTTGAGTGCTTTGATATCTGTTTAAAGGGTACAAAAATCGGCACAGGCTCAAAAAATATTACAGATTACGGGAAATTGACGGCAACGGGCATAAGCGAGGATAATATATATGCTCAAACGGTAAAATACGGAATAATGCCGTTCGGCGGATTTACGTTAGGTCTTGAAAGGCTTGTAATGAAGCTTCTGGGGCTTTTGAATATCCGCGAGGCTTCAGTATTTCCGAGAGATATACACCATATAACGCCGTAATCAGCATTGTGCATAATTTCGGAATATGAAAAATATTTTATTTTAATAAGTATGTATATTGACAAAGCATTTGCATTATGGTTTTATTAAAAGTAATAGTTTTTTCAAAAAAGCAGAGGGGGTAATCGGCAATGACAAATGTAGCGGACTATTTCGGATCAAAGGTTTTTAACCTGCCTACAATGAAGGCACGTCTTCCGAAAGAAACTTACAAATCATTATTAAAAACAATAAATGAAGGTACGCCGCTCGATGCGTCCGTAGCGGAGGTTGTTGCAAACGCTATGAAGGATTGGGCTATTGAAAACGGCTGTACGCACTACACGCACTGGTTCCAGCCTATGACGGGCACTACAGCGGAAAAGCACGATTCTTTTATCGAGCCCATTGATGACGGCACCGTTATTATGGAGTTTTCGGGCAAGAATCTGGTCGTCGGCGAGCCCGATGCGTCAAGCTTCCCCTCAGGCGGTCTGCGTGCGACCTTTGAGGCGCGCGGCTATACCGCATGGGATCCTACCTCTTATGCATTTATAAAGGACGATTCGCTGTGTATTCCCACATCGTTTATTTCGTATACGGGCGAGGTGCTTGATAAAAAGACTCCGCTTCTGCGTTCCATGAACGCCATAGACAGGGAAACAAAGAAAATACTTAAATTATTCGGCAAAGAGCCTAAGAAGGTGATCGCATACGTAGGTCCGGAGCAGGAATATTTCCTTGTTGACAAGGAATTGTACTCAAAGCGTAAGGATCTTATGCTGACCGGAAGAACGCTTTTCGGCGCAATGCCGGCAAAGGGCCAGGAGCTTGAGGATCACTATTTCGGGCAGATAAAGGAACGTGTTTCGGCGTTTATGAAGGACGTTGACGAGGAGCTTTGGAAGTTAGGCGTATACTCAAAAACAAAGCACAACGAGGTTGCGCCCGCACAGCATGAGGTTGCGCCTATTTTCTCGACCTGCAATATTTCGGCGGATCAGAATCAGCTTACAATGGAGCTTCTAAAGAAGATAGCAAACCGCCATAATCTTGTATGCCTGCTTCACGAAAAACCGTATGAGGGCATCAACGGCTCGGGAAAACACAATAACTGGTCCATCGGCACCTCCGACGGCGAAAATCTGTTAAAGCCGGGCAAGAATCCGAAGGATAATGTACAGTTCTTACTCTTCCTTGCGGCAATAGTAAAGGCTGTTGATGACTATTCAGACCTTTTAAGAGTGTCTGTAGCCACAGCAGGCAATGACCACAGATTGGGTGCAAACGAGGCGCCGCCCGCTATCGTTTCCATATACTTAGGCGATCAGCTTACAAAGATAGTGGAAAATCTTATAACAGGTAAAAAGACCAAGGAGGAACGGCTCGGAATACTCGATACGGGCGTTGATTCGCTGCCGACACTTCAAAGGGACGCTACCGACCGTAACAGGACATCTCCGTTTGCGTTTACAGGTAACAGATTTGAATTCAGAATGCCGGGATCATCACAATCCGTATCCGGTATAAACATAATCATAAATACTATAGTTGCTGAGGCTCTTTCACAGTTTTATGATGAGCTTGAAAAAGAAGAGGATATACGCCATGCGGCTATGGACGTTGCGGTACGCGCATTCAAAAAGCATAACCGTGTAATATTCAACGGTAACGGATATTCCGAGGAATGGGTAAAGGAGGCAGAGTCAAGAGGTCTTTTGAACTTAAAAACCACACCGGAGGCTCTTCCCTGCTTTGCGTCAAAAAAATCGGTAAGCCTGTTTGAAAAGCACGGCGTATTTACAAAGGTCGAAACGGTAACGAGGACTGAAATTTTACTTGAAGATTATTATAAGGCTATAAACATAGAAGTCCTTACGATGCTTCAGATGGCTAAGCAGGAGATTTTACCCGCCTGCCTTGAATATGCAAGCTTTATAGTTTCGGATATTTCGTCAAAGGAGGGTATCGGTATCAAGGTTCCCAAGGAAAAGGCTCTTGCCACAAAGCTTTCAAAGCTTACCGAAAGCCTTATAGCAAGCATTGATGCACTGCAAACGGTTTCGGATAAGGCTCCCGCAACGGATAACGCTTTAAGACTTGCAACATATTATAAGGATAAGGCAATTCCTGCAATGGATAAGCTCAGATCGGTATCCGATGAGCTTGAAACATTGGTTGCAAAGGATTATTGGCCGTTCCCGACATATACGGATCTGTTATACAGAGTATAATCGCGCTGTGATAAACTATATTTTGACCTGA
>CACZPW010000215.1 GCA_902783115.1 uncultured Ruminococcus sp.
ATCCGTGAAGTCTTGGGTACGACCGTATATATAACACAGTCGCCGTCGGATAAGTGTCTTCACATATACACGGAAGAAGAATGGGAGAAAATGAGCCAAAAGATAAACCAATTACCGACTGCAACGGACAGAAATGCCGCGGCATTCGTAAGGCTGTTTTTCGGTAAGGCTGCCGCCTGCGCCGTTGATAAGCAGGGCAGAGTGGCGATAACAAAAAGGCTTATTGATTATGCGGGGCTTTCAAAGGACGTGGTGCTCATCGGCGCGAATTCGCGGCTGGAGCTTTGGGATGCCGTATTGTGGAACGAGTATCAGAGCGGCTTGTCCGACGATATTATTTTAGACGGTATTTTAAAGTATGACCTGGGCATATAGGAGATGCGTCAATGGAATTTCAGCATATTTCCGTACTTTTGAAAGAAAGCGTGGACGCACTGAGGGTTTGCGGCGGCGGTATATACGTTGACGGAACTCTTGGCGGCGGCGGTCATTCGTTTGAAATTTTAAGCCGTGATAAAAATGCCCGCCTTGTCGGTATCGACAGGGACAGGGAAGCGATCGCGGCGGCGAAAAAGAGACTTGCGGGCTTTCCCGGCAGGGTAAGCTTTGTAAACGGAAACTTTTCCGATATTTTATCCATTCTTAATGAGCTTGGTATAGAGAAGATAAACGGAGCGGTGCTTGATCTGGGAGTAAGCTCATATCAGCTTGACAATGCGGAGCGCGGATTTTCGTATATGCACGACGCGCCTCTGGATATGCGTATGAATACCGACGATAAGCTAAGTGCCTATGATGTCGTAAATACATACACTCAAGAAGAGCTTGTAAAAATTTTCTACAGCTACGGCGAGGAAAAATGGTCAAGAAGAATTGCGGAGTTTATTGTAAAAAGGCGTGAAATTTCCCCGGTAAATACGACCTTTGAGCTTGTCGATATAATAAAATCGGCAATACCTCAAAAGGCAAGAACGGCGGGAGGTCATCCCGCAAAGCGTATTTTTCAGGCAATAAGAATTGAGGTAAATAACGAGCTTAAAATATTGGATAAGGCGATACGGGATTTTACGGAGGCGCTTGATGAAGGCTCAAGGCTTGCGGTAATAACCTTCCATTCCCTTGAGGACAGGATCGTAAAAAACACCTTTAAGGATATGGCATCGGGCTGTATATGTCCAAAGTCGTTTCCCGTATGCGTATGCGGCAGAGTGCCGACGGTGAAGATAATTTCGCCGAAACCGATATTGCCGGGTAAAGAGGAGCTTGAAAACAATTCAAGATCACAAAGCGCAAAGCTCAGGATAATTGAGAAAACAGTGGGGTAATAACTGTGGAATACGGAAACCTTGCGGTAAAGGAATACAAATATAATACAGTAAAAACTAAAAAGAAAAAAAGACAAGCGGTCAGAGTTAAAAGGAACAGAGAAGAGATGCTTAGCAGGAAGCGTAATATCAAGAGAATGGTCGCTGTTGTTGTTATGTCAGTTTCGGCGGGATTTATGATTTCCGAATTTGTTGCTGTACACGAAACCCGCCAGCAGGTAAGAGTCCTGTCAAAAGAGCTGTCGGCCCAGGAGGCTGTAAGCAGTCAGAAGATATTTGAATTGGAGCAGAGTATAGATTTGGGCGAGATCGAGAGGATCGCAACCACAAAGCTGGGTATGCAGCGTCCCGAGCCCTATCAGATCATATATGTAAATGTCAAGTCTGATGATGTTACCGAAACAACAGCAGGCGAGGTTGAGGGAGTAGGAAACTCGATCATGGCCTTTTTAAAGGGCATGGGAAGTCATATAGTAAGAATTTTCAGCATACAATAGAAGGATACAACAGAGATTTGAAGGAGATGGCATTTTATGATACCATCATTGAATGATATAAAGAAAAAAACAAGGGTAATGATTGTTATTGCCCTTGCTTGTTTTATGGCACTGATTTTAAGACTTTGCTACTGGCAGATAATACGTGGCAACGATATGAGCAGGATCGTCCGCAGCCAGCAGCAGTCCACGACTGCCGTTACTACGATGCGCGGCAGAATATACGACAGGAACGGAAACGTGCTTGCGGAATCCGCATCGGCGTATAATCTTATCTGTAACCCGCAGGACGTTATGGAAAGAGGCGATCCGACGGTTGCGTCGCAGAAGCTGTCGCTTGCTCTTAATATGGATCCGCAGAAGGTCTATAAGCAGCTTACCGCCAATTCAAGCTATCAGTCGATAAAAAAGCAGCTTTCCAGTGAGGAGGCAGAAACGGTAAAGGGACTTATGGATCCCGAAAAGAACGAGGATACGGCAAAGGCATTATCGGGCATATATTTTGAGGACGGAACAAAAAGATATTACCCGTATAACGTTGCATCGCCCGTTCTTGGCATAGTAAATGCCGATTCCGAGGGTACGGGAGGCATAGAGCTTGCTTTTAACGACGCGCTTTTGGGAAAGCCCGGCTTTATAACGGCAAACAAGAGCGCAACCGGGAAAACGCTTCTCGAACAGCAGGCGGAATATTTTAAGGCGGCAAGAAGCGGTGCGGACGTTGTTCTGACGATAGATGAAACGATACAGCATTTCCTTGAATCCCAGCTTGAAAAGGCGGTGGAGGAGGATAAGCTCAAGGAAGGCGCGGCGGGTATAGTCATGAATCCCAAAACGGGCGAAATACTGGCTATGGCGTCAAAGCCCGACTTTGATTCAAACGATCCGTATAACATTGAAGCATTTTACGAATACTTAAAGGAATACGATAAATTTGATACCGAAGAGGAAAGCGAACCCAAAGCCTCGCCAAAGCCAAAGGCGTCCGCAGGCGAAAAGGGCGTTGATGCTTTAAACGATGAGCAGATAAGCTTTTTAAGAACGAAAATGTGGCGTAACAAGGCGATATCGGATTCCTATGAGCCGGGCTCGACGTTTAAGATAATAACGGCTGCGGCGGCATTGGAGGAGCATATCGCAGACGATAAATCCACATTCTACTGCCCCGGCTTCAAAATAGTGGCGGACAGGAATATATCCTGTGCAAACAAGGACGGACACGGCTCCGAAACCTTTGAAGACGGCGTTAAAAATTCCTGCAATCCCGTATTTATGGAGCTTGGTATGAAGCTTGGCTCGGATAAGTTCAAGGAATATTTCAACGCCTTCGGGCTCAATGCGCCGACGGGCGTGGGCTTGGGCGGCGAATCCTCAAGTATTTCATATTCGGGGACGATGAACGAGGTAGACCTTGCGACATCGGCGTTCGGCCAGGGTATTCAGGTAACGCCGATACAGCTTATAACGGCAGTTTCGGCGGTCATAAACGGCGGCGTCAGGATGAAGCCGCATATAGTGTCCGAGATACGAAATGAGGACGGCGTAATAAAAAATTACGAGCCGCAGATAATAAACAGAGTAATATCCGAGGAAACCTCGGCAAAAATGCGTAAGATCTTGGAGTCTGTCGTTTCGGATCCGCAGGCAACGGGCAAAAATGCGTATGTAAAGGGCTGCAGAATAGGCGGAAAAACGGGTACGTCCGAGAAGATGCCCAGGGGCAGCGATAAGCGTATAGCGTCATTTATAGGCTTTGCACCCGCAAACGATCCCGAAATAGTTTGCCTTATAATGCTTGACGAGCCGCAGACGGACAATAAATACGGCGGAACGATAGCCGCGCCTCTGACGGGCGAGCTTATCGAGAAGATACTTGATTATCTGGGGATAGAAAAGCAATACGGCGAGGGTGAAACTCCGGACGAAACGGTGGAGGTGCCCGACGTAAGAGCGGACGATATATCTCTTGCTCAGAGCGAAATTGCGGACAGCGGATTTTTTGTAAGAGTGGTAGGCGACGGCACTACGGTTGTAAACCAGCTTCCGCAACCGGGGAATATGCTGCTTAAAAATTCGACTGTGATCTTATATACGGAGGAAATGGACGAGGACGATCTCATGGTAGAGGTGCCGGACGTTGTTGGGGCAACGGTATCGGGCGCAAGGGACATTCTTCAGGCATACAGCCTCAATTTTAAGGTAGAGGGTGCAGGTCACGCAAATGCGTACGGCTCGTACTCGGTTGCACAAAGTACAAAAGCGGGCGAGCTGGTACAGCGTGGAACGGTTATCGGTGTGGAATTCAGGCAGGTTGCATCGGATTAGTTTTGCGGTGCGGTATTGAAAGGGGAAACAAAGATGTTATATTCTGAGCTGTTTGGCGGCGAATGGTTGGAAAACAATGAGGACGTGGAAGTAACGGGGATCGCATACGATTCAAGAAGCGTTACAAAGGGCAATGTTTTTGTGTGCATAAAGGGCTATGAATCGGACGGTCATAAATTTGCAAAGATGGCGGAGGAAAACGGTGCCGCGATTATCGTTGCCGAGGATAAATTAGACGTGTCCGTGCCTGTGTGCTATGTGGAAAATTCAAGGCGCACGCTTGCCCGTCTTGCCTGTAAGTTCTATGACGAGCCGTCAAAGAAGTTCAAGCTTGTAGGCGTTACCGGCACAAACGGAAAAACCACGATAACCTACCTTGTAAAGAGTATTTTGGAGGCGGCGGGAAAGCGTGTGGGCGTGATCGGCACAAACCAGAATATTATCGGGGATAAGGTGCTTCTTACAAAGAGCACGACTCCTACAACTCCCGATTCGCCGGAGCTTCAGCAGCTTTTTTACGAAATGGTCGAAAACGATGCGGAGTATGTTATTATGGAGGTTTCCTCCCACGCTCTGGAGCTGGACAGAGTTTACGGCTGTAAATTTGACGTCGGTGTTTTTACAAATCTTACCAGGGATCACCTTGATTTTCATAAAACAATGGATAATTACCTTGCGGCAAAGGCAAAGCTCTTTGATATAAGCGATAAGGGCGTGGTAAATTACGATGATGACGGGGGACGCAAAATCGTTGACACCAAGGACTGCGAATTTTTAAAGGTTGGCTTCGGGAAGGACTGTGACCTTGTTGCGGGGAATATGAAAATAAACGCAAAGGGCGATGATTTTGATGTGACCTATAAGGGCGTCACATACCCCATTCACTTGAGTATACCCGGCAAATTCAGCGTGTATAATGCCATTTGTGCAATCGGCGCGGCTCTTTTGCTGGGAATAGATATGGATACGATAAAGCGGGGCTTGGGCGACGCAAAGGGCGTTATGGGACGGATAGAGGTAGTGCCTACCGATACGGACTATACCGTTATAATAGACTATGCACATACCCCCGACGGACTTGAAAACATAATACGCGCCGTAAAGGAATTTGCAAAGGGCAGAGTTATAACGGTGTTTGGCTGCGGCGGCGACAGGGACAATACAAAGCGCGCGATAATGGGCGAAATAGCGGGCAAGTTATCCGACTTTTCCATAGTCACCTCCGATAACCCCCGTACCGAGGATCCCGAAAGGATAGTCGATATGGTAGAGGAGGGCATAAAAAGGACGGACGGGGAATATGTCCGTATCGTTGACAGGCGTGAGGCAATACATTATGCTCTTGACCATGCAAAAAAAGACGACGTTATAATTTTAGCGGGCAAGGGACAGGAAACATACCAGATAATCGGCAAGGAGAAATTCGATTTTGACGAAAGAGCGGTAGTCTTTAGTTACCTTAACAAGAGAATATGAAACAGAATATAATAATAAAGAGGGCGACTGTTTAAAATCGCCCTTGTGTCTTAATAAAGGAAGTATCACAAATGCAGGTTTTAAAGGTAAGTGAAATAGTAAAGGCAACGGGCGGCACGCTCATAAAGGGCGACGCCGGCAAAAAAATAAGCTCCGTTTCAACGGATTCCCGCAAGATGGACACGGGCAGCTTGTTCGTTCCGCTTGTTGACCAGAGGGACGGACATGTTTTTATCGGCTCCGCTGTAGAAAACGGCGCGGCGGCGGTCATTATACACAGGGACATAAAAATAGATGGCGATATAGCGGTCATAAGAGTCAAGGATACCCAAACGGCGCTTGGCGATATTGCAAGATATTATAAGGAAAAGTATAATGTGCTTACCGTATCGGTAACGGGAAGCGTGGGTAAAACCACAACGAAGGATATTGTCTACAGCGCGCTCAATCAGAGTGTAAAGGCAATGAAAACGCAGGATAATTTCAATAACCATATCGGAGTTCCGCATACAGTTTTTCAGATAGAAAAGGAGCATAAGATCGCCGTTATAGAAATGGGAATGAATAATTCCGGCGAGATAGATTATCTTGCGGGGATAGTAAAGCCCGATATTGCCATAATTACAAACATAGGTATGTCGCATATTGAAAACTTAGGCTCACAGGAGGGGATATTCAAGGCGAAAATGGAGATAGCGCGCCGTTTTAAAAAGGGCAATACCCTTATCGTAAACGGCGACGACAAATTCCTGT
This sequence comes from uncultured Ruminococcus sp., assembly GCA_902783115.1. Lineage (GTDB taxonomy): Bacteria > Bacillota > Clostridia > UBA1381 > UBA1381 > 12844. The sequence goes on from CACZPW010000215.1 coordinate 6,377, forward strand.
CGCATACCAAGGGCATGGGCGATTACAAGGTCGTTTATTACGGAAAGGATAATCCCGAAAACGATGTTTTTGCAAAGGATATAAACTACAGAGGTCTTTACGGCGTTACGTTTACGGCGGTAATGGATAATAAGGAATATCCCGTTGAAGTAAAGGTTCCGGGTGCGCATAATGTATATAACGCTCTTGCGGCGCTCTGCGCGGCAAGGGAGTGCGGTGTGGATATAAATACCGCAATAGAGGGAATAAAGAATACCGAGCTTACCAAAAAGCGCCTGGAGCTTGAAACGGCGGACGGTATGCTTTTGGTAAAGGATTACTATAACGCCGCGCCCGATTCTGTACGCTCGGCGCTGAAGCTTATGCCGAGTGCGCAGGCAAAGCGGCTTGTCGCAATACTCGGCGATATGCTTGAAATGGGCGACTATGCTAAAAACGAGCATTACGCTTTGGGTAAATGCGTTGTCGATAACGGTATAGCCATGCTCATAACCGCAGGCGAGAGTGCAAAATATATCGCAGACGGCGCAAGGGATATGGGAATGACCGATATACACAGCTTCCCCGATACCGCTTCGGCGTGCGGGGCACTGAAGAGCCTTTTAAGGGAGGGTGACGCCGTACTTATAAAGGCGTCGCACAGTATGCATTTTGAAGATATATATAACACAATAACGGGGAGATAACAATGGAGATATTACAAGGACTGTTAAAGACATCGCTTTTGCCGCTTATAATCGCGTTTGCGGCAACGGCGCTTATGGGGCCTGTGTTTATACCTTGGCTTCACAAGCTGAAATTCGGACAGGAGATACGGGAGGAAGGCCCCACATGGCACCAAAAAAAATCGGGTACTCCCACAATGGGCGGTATCATGTTCATATTCGGCATAGGTATCGCCGTAACGGTATGTGCGGTCATACTTGCCGCCGCGGGTAATCTGAACGGCGATACGGCAAAATGTATCGTGCTGTTTGCCGTTGCGCTTATGTTCGGCGCGGTGGGCTTTATAGACGATTATATAAAGGTCGTAAAAAAACGTAATCTCGGACTCAGCGCAAAGCAGAAATTCCTTTTGCAGCTGTTTTTTGCGGTGATATACGTCATTGCCTTAAAATGTATGGGACGGCTCGATACGGAGATACTTATCCCGTTTACGGCATGGAGCTGGGTAATGCCCGTATGGCTTTATGTTCCGTTTATACTGTTTGTGGTCGTGGGCGTTGTAAACGCCGTAAACCTGACGGACGGACTTGACGGACTTGCCGCAAGCATAACGGCGGCTGTCGCGCTGTTTTTTTGCGCAGTGTCGTTTGTGATATTCAATGCAATAGGCGATACCGTTTTTGCGGCGGCGCTTCTGGGCGGTATGCTCGGGTTTTTGGTGTACAATCACTATCCCGCAAAGGTGTTTATGGGCGATACGGGCTCTCTGTTTTTGGGCGCCTGCGTTGCGCTTATGGGAATCGACCTTAAAATGCCGGTATTTCTTATAATTGTCGGCTTTGTATATTTCTTTGAAACACTGTCCGTAATCATGCAGACAACCTATTTCAAATACACGAGAAAAAAATACGGCGAGGGCAGACGTATATTTAAAATGACGCCCATACACCATCATTTTGAGATGTGCGGCTGGAAGGAAAAAAAGATCGTAGCCGTGTTTACCGCCGTTACGGCATTGCTGTGTATTTTGGCGTGGCTGGGGCTTTGAGATAATAAACAGCCGCATTCTAAAACCGTTTGAATGAAGGAAGAGGTTTTTGATGGATTATAAACAAAGGGTCACAACGGACGCCTCCGGGTTTGTTCTGCTTTCCGACTATGTTCCGCAGATAATACAGGAGATACGCTATTATTCCACGTACAATTTTGTCGGTGACAGGATAGACGGCTATGAAGAGCCTGTTGCGATCCTGACAAAGGAGGCGGCGCGCGCGTTAAAGTCTGTTGCAAACGAAGTAAACGTGCAGGGCTACAGGCTAAAGGTTTTTGATGCATACCGTCCCGCAAATGCGGTACGGCATTTCGTTTTCTGGGGTATTGAGGATATGGATCTGAGAATGAAGCCGTATTTTTATCCGGAGCTTGAAAAGCAGGAGCTTTTCAAGCAGGGGTATATTGCAAAGCAGTCCTCGCACAGCCGGGGCAGTACGGTCGATCTGACGCTTCTTGATATGCGCACAGGCAGGGAAATAGATATGGGCAGTCCGTTTGATATGTTTGACGATATATCGCATCCGGACTCAGATAAGGTGACAGAGGAACAGCATGATAACAGAATGTTCCTTCAAAATGTAATGAAAAGAAACGGCTTTTTGCCGATCGACTGCGAATGGTGGCATTTCACACTTGAAAACGAGCCATATCCGGATACATATTTTGAATTCCCCGTTTCTGCGGGATATTTGAAAAAATAATGAATTGCTTTACGGCATGAATTAAAAAGCAAAGCTTTTTATGAATTGAGTCATGCGGCTCATGAATTGCCTTACGGCATAAGGGGCAATTCAAATCATGCTGCGTGAGCAGCAAATCATAGCAGAGCCAAATCATGACAAGGAAGTTGTCAAATCATTGAATCCGCAAGGATTTACAAAGTAAGACATAAGGAGTAAGAATTTATGGCAAACCGTGTCGCAAGCCGCCCAAAAAGGCGGGCAAGCACAAAAGAAAAAAATTTAAAGCCGCCCATAATCAAGCTTCACAGGGGCGATATTGATTATACGTTTTTGTTTATGGTCGTGCTTATGCTTTCTGTAGGTCTTGTAATGCTATTGAGCGCATCCGCACCGAAATCAAAGACTTTATACGATAATTCATACAGATTTTTCATCAAGCAGTCCGTTGCCGCGGCAATAGGACTGGTTAGTATGTACATAATCTCAAAGATAGATTATAATTCATATAAAAAATACATACCGATAGCGTTGGGAGTGTGTATCATCGCATTGGTTTTGGTGTTGATACCCGGTATCGGCGTTTCGCATAACGGCTCACGCCGTTGGCTTAATATCCCCGGCTTTGAGCTTCAGCCGTCGGAATTTGCAAAGCCGCTTATCGCGATGTTTTTCGCGTTGAAAATAGAATCGGGGAAATACGACCTCAAATACTGGAAGGACATTTTAAAGCTCGGCGGAGTTTTGCTTATTATCCTCGCGCTTATGATGGCGGAAACACATTTGTCCGGAGCGATAGTAATTGCGGGTATAGGCATCGCCGTACTGATTGCGGGAGGTCTGCCGGTAAAGCCTGTAATAATTGTGGGAATTATAGCCTTGGTCTTGGGCTTCTTTGCAATAAAGGAGTTCAGCCCGGTAAGATGGAACAGAATAATGAGCTTTCTGCACCCGTTTGAGGATACGCAGAATACGGGCTATCAGATATCGCAGGGTCTGTATGCAATAGGCTCGGGTAAGCTGTTCGGTCTGGGACTTGGTCAAAGCGTTCAGAAATATACGTACCTGCCCGAGCCGTACAACGATTTCATATTTGCGATCGTGTGTGAGGAGCTGGGGCTTGTCGGCGCAACCATGATAATAGTCCTCTTTGCCGCGCTCATATTAAGAGCCGCAAGGATAGCCGCAAACGCACCCGATATTTATTCCTCGCTGACCGCAACGGGTATAACCGTACACCTTGCCATACAGACGATTTTAAATATTGCCGTTGCGACCTCGTCCGTACCGAATACGGGCGTTGCGCTGCCGTTTTTCAGCTACGGCGGTACGGCTATAATCACGCTGCTTGCCGAAATGGGAATACTGCTGAATATTTCAAGATATTCGGTCAAAAATCCCGTGCGGGGCAAACTGTAAGAATGTATTTGGGGAGGTTTGTATGAGAGTTATTTATGCAGGCGGCGGAACGGGCGGACATATAAACCCCGCAATATCCGTTGCCGATTATGCAAAGGAACACGACAAGGCGCACAGCGCGCTGTTTATCGGCACGCAAAGCGGTCTTGAAACGAGGCTTGTTCCAAAGGCGGGCTATGATATAAAGTATATCGACGTTATCGGATTTGACAGGAAAAACCCCCTAAAAGCGGTAAAAACCGTTATGAAGCTGATAAGGTCAAGGCAGGAATGTAAGAGGATAATCCGTGAATTCAAGCCCGACTGCGTCGTATGCACAGGCGGGTACGTAAGCGGGCCTGTCATGATGGCGGCGGCAAAATGCGGCGTACCGTCACTGATACATGAGCAGAATGTGTACCCGGGACTTACCGTAAAGGGCTCGGAAAAATATGCAAGCTATGTGGCGGTGTCGTTTGAGGAAACGGTAAAGCACATGGGGAACAAGGATATTTGCGTGGTAACGGGAAATCCGGTACGAATGGAGATAATAAACGCAAACGCGGATGCGGCGCGTAAAAAACTCGGTATTACTAAGCCACTTGTGCTGATATTCGGCGGATCGCTGGGCGCGCAAAGGATAAACACCACCGTTATAAAAATGCTCAAAAGCATTGAACGTGACAAGCGTTTTTCGCTTATATTCGGAACGGGCGAGAGAAATTATCAGTCGGTCACGGAAGCAATAAAAGGCGAGGGCATTACCCTAAACGACGATATAAAGGTGCTTCCGTACATTGATAACATAGCCGATATAATGGCGGCGGCTGATATAGTCGTAGCAAGGTCGGGAGCTATAACGGTATCTGAGATCGCGGTCTTGAAAAAGCCGTCGATACTTATACCTTCACCCAATGTTGTGAGAAATCATCAGGAGCAGAACGCCCGTGAGTTTGAAAAACAGGGCGCGGCGGCGGTCATAACCGAAGCGGAGCTTGACGAAAATGCGCTTTATGATAAAATTTGCAGTATGATATCCGATAAGGACGGACTTTTGACTATGTCAAAAAATCTGGAAAAGATCGCAAAAACGGACGCGCTTGAAAGGATATACGGACTTATGCGGAATATGGAAAATAAGGGGAAAACGAAATGAAGATAAAATCAGTCAAGGGTACAAACGATTACCTTCCCGCCGAGGCGGAATTAAGGGACTATCTGCAAAATAAAATTCTTGAGGTGTACACCTCAAACGGGTATCAAAGGATAATGACGCCCGCCATAGAGGATGCGGAAAATCTTGACAAGAGTGACGGCGGCGAGAATCTGAATCTTATATTTAATATTATGAAACGCGGCGATAAGCTTCAAAAAGCGCTCGATGGCGGTGATAAGCTTTTTGATCTGGGGTTAAGATATGACCTTACGCTGCCGCTGTCGCGGTATTTTGCAAATAACCGTGACAAGCTTTTACTGCCCGCAAAATGTATTCAGATAGGCAATGTATACCGCGCGGAAAGGCCGCAAAAGGGCAGACTCCGTGAGTTTGTGCAGTGCGATATCGACGTTATCGGCTCGTCCTCCTATTCAACGGAGGTGGAGCTTATAAACACGACCGCAAAGGCGCTTAACGAAATGGGTATCGGAAGCTTTACCGTAAAAATCAACGACAGGCGGATATTAAGGTCAATGCTTATAAGCTGCGGCTTTGGTGAGGATAGCTTGGACAGCATATCCATAACCTTTGATAAGATGGATAAGATTGGCAAGGACGGCGTAATGGCGGAGCTTGCGGAAAAAGGGCTTGATAAGGCGGCGATAGAAAAATTCGGCGAGGTTTTGGATAAGCCGATGACCCTTGACGGCTTGGACGGGATATGCGGCAGCGACGCGGTTTCAAATGTGAAGAATATTATTGACGCCGTTCGTGAGCTGTCGGGCGGGAAATTCAATATCGAGTTTGACATTTCGCTTGTCAGGGGACAGGGCTATTATACGGGTACCGTTTTTGAGGTGCGCTCGGACAAATACAGCGGCGCCGTTGCCGGGGGCGGAAGATACGATAATCTTATCGGGAAATTCATAGGCGAAAATGTGCCTGCGGTGGGATTTTCCATAGGCTTTGAGCGTATTTTCGGAATTTTATGCGAGAGCGGATATACCATACCCGACTCAAAGAAGAAAATTGCAATGCTCTATGAACCGGAAAAAATCGTGACGGCGATAAAAGAGGCGGATAAGCTTCGTGACAAATACAGAGTAACCCTGATAGAAAAGCCGAAAAAGCTCGGCAAATACCTCGATAAGGTAAAGGAGGCGGGCTACTTTGGCTGGTGCTTTGCGGGAGAAGCGATAAAAGAGCTTAATTAAATGAAAATGCAAAAAGAGGTGCGAAAAAGCACCTCTTTTTGTAGGAAATAAAAATAAATAAGGTAATCCGTAAAAACGGATTAAAGGCATTTTACTCGTCTACCGACTCGATAATAGCGTATTTTCCGTCCTTTCTTTGGTAGACTATGTTTATTTCGTTTGTTTTAGCATTTTTGAATATGAAGAAGCTGTGTCCCAAAAGCTTCATCTGGAGTATAGCTTCTTCGGGAAGCATAGGCTTTACGGAAAATCTCTTCGTTTTTACTATCTCAAATTCGCTCTTGTCCTCTTCCTCGGTAAAGCTCTTGCCGCTTATAAGCACAGGCTCCGCTACTGCCTCGCGGCGTATCCGCTTTTCAAGTCTTGTCTTGTTTCTGCGTATCTGTCTTTCGATTATATCAACGATTTTGTCTATCGCCGTCAAAATGTCCTTATCAGCTTCCTCTGCCCGGTATATCATACCTCCGGCATAGATCTGCGCTTCAATATATTCCTCGTCTTTTACCGAGCCTAACACCACTCTTGCATCAGGCTCTTCTTTGAAAAACTTATCGAGCTTTGATAATTTTTTTTCAACATAATCTTTAACATATTTTTCGTCTAAATGCTTAGCCGCAAGGTTAAGCTTTCTGCTGATAATGTTAAATTTCATAAAATCAACTCCCGTCCATAGGAAATTTGTACATATTTCTATGTCCAATATATATATACCCATAAAGTCAAGCTTTAAAACCGTAATTGAATAAATTATTTTCGGAAAAATATTTTTTTCGGAAGTTTAAAATTTGTCCTTGCTTTTTTTGAGCCGCTGTGTTATAATCAACAAATGAAAATTGAAAGTGAGTTATGAATGGAAAATTTTCAACTTTCCATTTTTCGTTTTTAACTGTATATGCGGATATGGCGGAATTGGCAGACGCGCTAGATTCAGGTTCTAGTCGGGGTTCCTCGGTGCAGGTTCAAGTCCTGTTATCCGCACCATTACGAGTGGTCTTATAGGATCTGAAAGTCCTATAAGACCGTTTTCGTTTTATGCCGAGTATTCTATGTCCACGCCTTGTCTGGTGTGGATTTTTACATTGTTGTCTGGGATTTGTTTGAGGCTTGGAATCTCCATCGTTCCAATGCAGTTATAGTGAATTTTCAGTTTTTGTACTGTCTTGCCGTCGATTTTCTCTGATTGATAAACCTCTATCTTCTCAAACATATACAATAAGATTTCTCCCAATTCTCCTCTAGCACCTTTGTCATTTGAATTATTTGCTTGCCTAAGAAGCTCTATTGCTTTTAATTCAATTGCTTCAATATCTCCTTCTGCTTTAAATTGTTCAATTGTTGCTCTGGAAAACACGTATCTGCCTATATTCCTTTGTA
>CACZPW010000216.1 GCA_902783115.1 uncultured Ruminococcus sp.
CCTTTGTGTGGCGAGGGGATTCATAATTCGCCAACGTCTAAAAGGCGGGTAGTACGGGAAGCCTTACAAGTAGGTAACAACCCGTGTGAATATGCTTTTGTAGGGACAATTCACGAATTGTCCGTTATATACGGCAGCGCAAAACGAAAACGGCGGGCGATTCGTGAATCGCCCCTGCCGGGGTCAATATGCGGTTTTTGTGACGCGAACGGAATCGTACCAGAGAATTTGTTAAAAAATAATTGACAAAACGTGTGAATGTGGTATAATGGGAATAGAAAAAGGTTGACTGCATAAGCAATCAACTTACAAGGCATACCTTAAACGGTTGTATCCTTGTGTGGTTTAATAAAGAAACCGCCGCAAAGACACACAGTAGGCGGTTTTTTTATTGCTTATTGTGCCTTTGTGGCACATATAATCATAACAATGATGATTGCTATGAACATTGACAAAATTTTCTTTGTCAAAACAATAAAGATACTTACTTTTCATAAGCATCCCCCTCCTTTCTTATACTCGGCAAAAGCCTGTGTATAAAAGCAAGGGCACAACCGCCGGTAAAAATACCGCAAAAAAGCTGTTTCAAATAAGATGATCGACATATAACAGCCAACCCGCAGGTATTTTATATCAAAAATTGTCGAAATGCAAGACTTGTAATTAAAATGTTATGCCATAGGATTTATTTTGTTAAAAAATAGCGTCACCACATGTTTGCCTATGGCGTGCTGTGAACTACAGTGTGAATATGCGGTTGTTGTGCCGTATATAACGGACAGTCGGGGACGCCTGTCCCTACAAACCTCGCCGCCTGCGGTTTTGCGTACCGTATATAACGGACAGTCGGGGACGCCTGTCCCTACAAATCTCGCCGCCTGCGGTTGTTGCGCCGTATACAACGGACAGTCGGGGACGCCTGTCCCTACAAACCTCGCCGCCTGCGGTTTTGCGTGCCGTATATAACGGACAGTCGGGGACGCCTGCCCCTACAATTCGTGTCAATGTGCGATTGTGCAAAAAAACGGGACGATGCGGGCATCGTCCCATACAGAATCGCATATTTGCAGAATACAGAAATTCACTGTTTTGTTTACTCTTCATTTTCTTCATTTTCTTTATTTTCTTTTTCCGCCTTTTCGCGTGCCTTTGATTTCTTTATCCTATGCCGTATTATCAGGACTCCGATAATTATCAAAATCAGAACTATCGTTACCGGCGCAACGGTCGTAAATACGAAATAGCGTACCGTTTCAACGCCCATAAGCACCTTAAACACTCTCATAAGCTTTAGCGGGTGATATTTAAGCCCCGATACCGCCGATAAAAATCCCTCGGAATTCTTAGGCGTATCATCATCGGTAACAGCGGTTATTATATCCTTTATCACCTCGGGCGTAAATCCGTAGCCGGTAGTCACATCGGTAATATTTATAGTATACAGATTTACCTTGCTCCCGTCAACGAGCCTTGAATAATCGTTTTTCTGCCCGTCAAGCGTTGACGGGATCCTGCCGTCTAACTGATAACGCACGCTTTTTGCCCTCAGTATGCAAAAATCATGCAGTCCCTTTGCGGATTCCTCAAAATCATCACCGCTGCAAAAGGCTTTGCCGTCCGTGACGTAGGGCTTGATATTATTATACGCCGCACTGTAGAGCTTTTCAAATTCGCCAGATTCAAACTGTGACTTTATAAATTCGTCAAAGTATGTATGATACAGGTCAAGATAATGCCCGTCCGAAAGCAGCTTATAAAGCATAGGTCTGTCCTCGAAGGGCATACCGAATACCGGAGTATCTATCGGCAAATTCACCATTGCCGTGCCCATATCCATACCCGTCGTTTCGGGTATGAGATACGGAGCCTTGTCCTCAAACAGCGAATGTACGATAGAGTTATAGTTCTCCGCACCAAAGGCTCTGTTAAAGCCCGACGGCAGCATCAGAAGCTTGCCCCAGCTCTCGTACATACAGTAATTATGCGCAAACGCACCGCCGTAGCCGTCGGAGTTTGACATAAACGTATCGCCGACAAAGTATTTAAGCTGCGGCTCGATATATACATAATTTTCCGAGCTTTCCTCAGAGTTTATATTATTTACCGCCTTTACAAATCTCGCCTTTGCCTTACGGCTTACACTTTCGGTCGAGGTATCAAAAAACGCCTTATACTTACTTGCGCTTTTGCCGACATATTTAAGCTTTGCCGCCTCTGCAATATCGTTTTTGCGGTCAATGAAAATACTGAGCGCATCAAAAATAATATTTACCCTGTCGCCCTTGGTATACCCCGCATAGCGGTCTGCACTCAAGATAGAGATAACGGAGTTGAGCTTATCGCGCTTGCTTCCCGTGTCAAATTTCGTGACCGACATCATCTCGGGCTTATAGACATTGCCCCGTATGCTGTTTTTATCCGCTTTGTTATAGTTTAAGCATCGCTCCATAAACGAATCGTCGATGCCCTCTACCGCAAGATAAAGCCCCAGCTCCTCGCCGTTTACCGTAACATATACATAGGTACAAAGCGGCGCTTTTGCGCCCGCGCCCTGCATAAGCTTATAGGCAAGATAGCCCTTTAAGCAGGTCTTATCGGTACTCATATTATCAAGCAGCATGGAGTCAAGACCGAAAAGCGTCTGCTCCTTTTCAAACTCGTCAAAGGTTATCAAAAAGCTGTAATAGTCACCGTCCGCCTCGTTCACGGTAGTTATGGCAAGGTCATACTGCGGAGTTATCCCGCACTTTTCAAGCGCCTCGCCGTCATACACGATGCTGCATTTCTTACAAAGCTGTTCCTCTGCGTTTTCAGTTGTTTTGTTCCATTTTCTGTCCGATATCTGTATATCGAGAGTATGGACGAGGCTGTTATCAAAAATCTTGCTTTCATACTCCGCCGCAAATACTCCCATGCTCATAAAAAGCACCGCAGAAATTACCGCAACAGCTCCCAAAACCTTGGTTTTTCTCAAGCTATAAAACCCCCAAATGATACTTTGTTGTAATCAGTTTATTCGTACAGGTTATTACTGTATACGCCCTTATCGTAAAGCTCCTTAAACGACGCCTTGACAACAGGAGTATCCTCCTTATAGGTAACGCCGAACCATTTGTCGTTGGTTTTGAGCATCTTAACGGATATCTTGCCCGACTTTATAAGCTCGTCCATATACACGGGCACCAAAAATTCCGACTTGATATCCCCGTCCTTAAGACCGGAAAGGAATTTTACAAAGCCTTCTTCAAGAAGGTCTGTATATTCGGGAGTTACGCCCCACATATTCATTGACACATACGCATCCGCGTCTATTTCCCTGCCGTTTACCGCCGCGCCCGACGGAGTCTTTACAATATCCGACGTTTCAACGATATCAATAAGCATCATATCCGCATCTACCTTGCATATACCCCTTGTTACGCCGCCGTTGTCGCTTAACGTGTTTTTAAGGATAAAGCCTGCGCCGCAATAGCTATAGGGCTTTGCGTCAACCAAAAAGTCATGCACCCTTTTGAATGCTTCCTTGCCGTAATAGTCATCGGCGTTTATTATTGCAAACGGCTCGTTGACCTTGCCCTTGCAGGCAAGCACTGCCTGTCCCGTTCCCCAGGGCTTTGTTCTGTCTCCGGGCTTTTTAAAGCCTGCGGGAAGATCGTCAAGCTCCTGGTATGCGTAATCAACCTTGCATATCTTTTCTATACGGTTGCCGATGATTTCCTTAAAGTCCTTTTCAAGATCCTTCCTGATGATAAAAACGACCTTGTTAAAGCCCGCTTCAAGTGCGTCATGTATTGAATAATCCATAATTATCTCGCCGTTTGGTCCGAATTTTTCAAGCTGCTTTATGCCGCCGCCGAACCGTGAGCCGATACCTGCCGCCATAATAACCAAAGTAGTATCCATAATGTTTAATCCTTTCTCTTTTTTGTCCTTAAATTCTATCATAATTGAGCGCACTTTACAAGCACAATTTTTACTTGTTCCTTACTGTGAGCCAATAATCGTTCTCGGATTTTTTATATTCATACCAAAGCCCGTTATATTCCGTTTTTACCGCGTCGCCGCCGTTTGACGCCTCATAATAAAGATCGGCGATAAAATCGCCCGCTAAAGCTTTATCAAAGCTTTTATCAACGCACATAAGCACATACTGCATATAATCAAACGACGCAAGCCCGGGACTGTAATAGCCGGTTCCGTTTACGTTTATCTCCGTTATCCTGCCGTCCTCCACATCGCATATAACTCTTGCCGTTTCGTGCTTTGTTGCAACGGAATAGGTATCATCGTTATTTTTTGCGCTTTCGCCAAGCCTGTAGTCCGTACCGGCGGCAAGAGAATTGAACCGTGAGCTAAGCTCTGAGAGGGTGAGATTTATTTTCCCCGCCCCCGAACACGCACATAAAACGGCGCATATTATCAAAATACAGGCGGTATATACCGTTTTTTTCATATCTATAATCCTTCTGCGATCTCTATAAGCCTGTTAAGCCTGTGGTTTACGCCGCTTTTGCCAAGCGGCGGATCGAGCGTTTCGCCCAGCTCCTTAAGCCCCAGATCGGGGTATCTGAGCCGCGCCTCGCCTATCTCTATAAGACTTTCGGGGAGGGACGTCCATTTTTTATGCGCTTTTATCCTTTTAATGGCGTTGATATGCTTTGACGACGCTCTTGCGCTTTTGTCGGCATTTGCCGTTTCACAGTTTACCTGCCTGTTTACGGCATTTCTCACGTCACGCTCTATCGACACCTCAAAAAGCTCCATTGCTCCGCCCGTTGCTCCCATAAGGCTCAATATTTCGGCGATTTTTTCGTATTCCTTTACATACACGATATTTATATCCTTACGCAGGGTATATCTTGCGTTTATGCCGTTTTCGGCAAACAGCGAAACAAGCTTTTTTGCCTGCTCCTCATACCGTGTATCAAATTCTATATGGTAGTTTTTCTGCGGATCGGTCACGGAGCCGCCGCCCAAAAAAGCACCGCGCATATATGAGCTTTTACAGCAGGGCTTTGCCTCGTCCTCCCAGCGCACGATTTTGTCTATGACCTGCTCGCTGTCAAGGAAAAACTGCATTGAGCGGCTGTTTTCGCGGTATTGCGTCTTATCGCCGAAGCTTGAATAAACGGTTTTTACAACACGCTTTGCAACAGCCGCATTCTCGGTTATAAACCTTGCGCCCCTGCCCTCATATTTGCCCGAATACTCAAAAATGCCGCTAAGCTCGGCAAAGCAGCAATTCTTGCATTTGAATTTTACGGTACAAAGCTGTTCCTTTATATCAGATGAAAAAGACATAACCGGTCTCCTGTTTACTCTGCGTACTGCGTTTGTATGTAGTCCTCTCCTATGTTCACTATCGTTCTTGCAAGACGGTTGAAATTATGACGCACCTTACCGTCACGGATAAGAACAAGATTCCCCTGCATAAGCTTTATTCGGGGTATTATCTTATCGCTGTCGATATGCACAAGCTGCGCATTTTCCAGGGCGTATGCCTTACGCATATCGTCGGGAATGGTGGCGTTGTTGACTATCATAACATCTGCTATGCCCTTATACGACTGCGCCTCTATAGCGTCAAGATGCTCCGAGGCGGTATAGCCCTCCGTTTCGCCCTTTTGCGTCATAAGATTGCACACATAGATTTTTAAAGCAAGCGAGCGCTGTATCGCCTCTGTTACGCCCTCGACCAAAAGGTTGGGGATTATACTCGTATAAAGACTGCCCGGCCCCAAAACTATAATATCCGCTTCCTCGATAGCGGAGATCACGCCGCCTACCGCCTTTGCGTTATCGGGAACAAGCTCGATTCTCTTTATCCTGTTCCACATTACGCCCTTGTAGTTATTTATATTCGACTCACCGTCTATGGTGTTCCCGTTTTGAAGCACCGCCCTTAAAACGACATTGTCGTTCGTTACGGGGTATACTCTTCCGATTATCCCCAAAAGCGCAGACATCTTTTTTACCGCGCCGTCAAAGGTGTCCGAGGTCTCGTTAAGCGCAGCCAGGATAATGTTTCCCAGACTGTGTCCCCTTAACATTCCGTCAGCGAATCTGAAATTTAAAAGCTCGCCAAGCTCCGGGTTTGTGTCCGTCAGGGCGCTTAAGCAATTCCTGACATCGCCCGGCGGCAGCATTCCGAAATCATGCCTTAACATTCCCGATGAGCCGCCGTCGTCCGCAACCGTAACGACTGCGGTTATATTATCGGTATAGAGCCGCAAGCCCTTCAGCATGGTGGAAAGCCCCGTGCCTCCGCCGACGGCAACAACCTTAAGTCCTGCCATTACTATCTTTCTCCTATAATAAAAACGATCTATTCCTTGCCCAAATCGCGGCACAGCGTATGCACTCTGTATTTATTCGTCTCCAGATGCTCCGAAAGCTTATTCATCATCGTAACGCTTCTGTGCTTGCCGCCCGTACAGCCGATGGCAACGGTGAGCGAGGATTTTCCCTCCTCTATATAGAGGGGTATCAAAAAGTCCATAAGCTCGTATATTTTTTTCATAAACTCAACAGCCGAGGAGGAGCTCATAACATAGTCCTGCACCTCTTTATCATTACCCGTCTTATGCTTTAATTCATCAACATAGAACGGGTTGGGGAAGCAGCGCACGTCAAAAACAAGATCTGCGTCCGTCGGTATGCCGTATTTGAAGCCGAACGCCATTACCGTAATCTTAAGCTCGTAATCCTCGTTTGCCTTGCCGTAAAGATTCTTTATCGACTGCAAAAGATCCTGCGGACTGAGGTTTGACGTGTCAATAACAGTATCGGCGAAGGTGTAGAGCTTTTTGAGCATCTGCCTCTCCTGAGAAATGGATTCCATAAGTCCGCCGGGGTTATTTAAGGGGTGTGCGCGCCTTGATTCCTTATACCGCTTTATAAGCGTAGCGTCGTCACATTCAAGGAACAGCACGTTACACGAATAGCCCCTGTCCCGCAAAATTTTTACCTGTGAGATAAGCTCGTTTATCATCTCGCCCAGACGGCTGTCCGCAACAAGCACTACCTTGTTGAAGCTTCCGTTTGTGGTCGAGAGCATATCCGCAAATTTCGGGATAAGCGCCGGCGGCATATTGTCGATACAGAAATAGCCCATATCCTCAAGATACCGTAAAACCGATGTTTTACCCGAGCCTGACATTCCCGTAATAATCGTATATTGCATAATAAAAACCTACCTTTCGCCTATAAGCCGTATCTCCGGCTCAAGCTCCACACCGAATTTTTCACGCACGGTGTCCCTGATGCGGTCTATCAGATCAAGCACGTCCTGCGCCGTTGCATCACCCGTATTTACAATAAAGCCCGCATGCTTCAGGGATACCTGCGCTCCGCCTACGGAACAGCCCGTAAGCCCTGCGTCCTCTATAAGCTTTCCTGCAAAATATCCGTCGGGACGCTTGAATGCAGAGCCTGCCGACGGCATATCCACAGGCTGCTTATCGCTGCGCTTTTTTCTGTATTCCGAGATTTCCCTGCGTATATCATCGGCATTGCCCTTTTTAAACTGCATGATCGCCGAGAGGATAATCCCGCCGTTTTTTTGGAAAATACTAGTTCGGTAGCCCATTTCAAGCTCCGATACGGGCGCGGTCTTTATTTCTCCGTTTGTATCAAGATATTCGACCGATTTTATAACGTCGCAAAGCTCCGAGCCGTATGCGCCCGCATTCATAAAAATACCGCCGCCCAAAGAGCCGGGGATCCCCGACAGACGTTCAAAGCCCGAAAGCGAGTGTTCGATAAGCCTTGCCGACAGTGCCGACAGCAAAATCCCTGCCTGCGCATATACCGTTTCGCCGTTTATGATACAGTCTGACATTTCATTGCCTATCCGGATAACAACGCCCCTGATACCCTTATCGGATACCAGCATATTTGAGCCGTTGCCCATTACAAGATACGGACAGCCCCCGCTTTTGCAAAGCGAAACGACCTCCGCAAGCTCCGCAGGTGAGGACGGACTTACAAATACGTCCGCCGTGCCGCCGATGCGGAACGTGGTGTGGTTTTTCATTGGCTCGTTATACTTTACATTTTTCAGCTTGTCAAAATTCATCTGCGTTTCCTTCCTGCCGATGCGGTGTGTTCTTACAAAGAATATGTCTGCAGAGGTAAGCTTATGCTATCTTTTGCTACCTTCCCATATTCTGCTCCATCTGCGCCATAAGCCTGTTGTTAAGCTCGACTGCCGCATTGTAGCCCATGCCCTTCTGACGGTTATTCATCGCCGCAACCTCAACTATGACCGCAAGGTTTCTGCCGAGCTTTACGGGAATGGTGATGGAGGGAACGTTAACGCCCATGACGTTGGTATATTCATCGACCATGCCAAGGCGGTCGTATTGCTTGCCCTCCTCCCAGGTCTCAAGGTGGATTATCATATCTATCTGCTGTATGTCCTTAACGGCGCCCATACCGAAAATCTCCTTAACGTCGATTATGCCGATACCTCTTACCTCAACAAAGTGGCGGATAATATCGGGGGACGAGCCTATAAGGGTATCGTCCGATACGCGCTTTATCTCCACCGCATCGTCCGCAACGAGTCTGTGTCCGCGCTTTACAAGCTCTATCGCACATTCGCTCTTTCCTACGCCGCTTTCACCCATTATAAGTATACCCTCGCCGTATACCTCGACCAAAACGCCGTGTCTTGTGCGGCAGGGCGCTATCTCAACGCTCAGATACCGTATAATGGCACTCATAAACGATGAAGTGCCTCTTTCCGTTCTTAAAACGGGTATATTGTGCTTTTCCGCAAGCTCCGAGATTTCAGGCAGTACCTGTATGCCCCGTGTTATGATGAGCGCGGGGAATTTCAGCTCAAAAAAGTGTTCAAGTCTCTCTGTGCGCTCCTCGACGCTGTATTTTTCAAGATACGAAAATTCGACCTTGCCCATTATCTGCAAGCGCTGCTTATCAAAAAAATCGTAAAAGCCCGCAAGCTGAAGCCCCGGACGGTTTATATCCGCGCGTGAGATCACAATGTCGTTGATATCCTCTGTTTCGTTTATGATCTCAAGGTCAAATTCCTGTATTACCTTGGATAATGGTATTGTAAATCCGTTTTCGCCCATTTACGTGTCCGCCTTTCAATGCCGCATCCCGTACATAAGGCACGGCATTTGATAATATACTAACCTATATTATATATTAAACGTGCGGATTTTTCAATAAAAA
>CACZPW010000217.1 GCA_902783115.1 uncultured Ruminococcus sp.
CCTTTGTGTGGCGAGGGGATTCATAATTCGCCAACGTCTAAAAGGCGGGTAGTACGGGAAGCCTTACAAGTAGGTAACAACCCGTGTCAATATGCGGTTATTGTGCCGTATACAACGGACAGTCGGGGACGCCTGTCCCTACAAATCTTGCCGCCTGCGGTTGTTGTGCCGTATACAACGGACAGTCGGGGACGCCTGTCCCTACAACTCGTATAATTTGGCATTTTCAATTTTCAATTTACATCAGTATTTCTTTGACAAAAGTGAATGTTCGGTGTCGTTAATTGATTTTAATGCTTCATCGGAGCAGTTATACACAACATAAAAATACAGTGCGTCAATAATTGCAAGCTGTGCGATTCGTGAATTGAGCGCAAGTATATTATATTTGGTTTCGTCCGCCGAGGTGGAAAGCACTATATCGCTATGCTTTAAAATAGGCGATTTTCCGCTGTTGGTTATCGCAACAGTCGTAGCTCCGTGTTCCCTTGCGGTTTTGAGCGCGTCAACAATATCCTTTGACGAGCCGGAATGTGAAACGCCTATCGCAACGCTTGACGTATTTAAATGCGACGCCGCTATCACCTGCATGTGGTTATCGGAGTACGCAACGCAGTTAAGCCCCGCACGCATAAATTTATGGCTTGCGTCCGTAGCGATGGACGCGGAATTTCCCAAACCGAAAACAACTATCTTATCCGCAGCGCAAATTTTTTGCGCCGCAAGCAAAAGCGAATCGGGGGACAGCGATAGCTTTGTCTTTTCAAGCGACATATAAATATCGTTACAAACCTTTTCATACATCTGGTACGGAGTATCGTCGGCGTGAATATTCGTGCTTACGGGTGAGCCGCCGTTTTCCGCCGCCAATGATATCTTAAGCTCCTGATAGCCGCTCAGTCCCAGCCGCTTTGAAAACCGCACTATCGTAGCCTCGCCGCACTTTGAAAGCTCCGCAAGCTCCACGATGGACAGAGAAACGATCTTGCCCGGATTTTTCTCTATCCAATCCGCTATCCGCTTCTCCGCTTTTCCCATCTCATTATACAGCATTTTTATTTTAAGTGAAATTTTATCCATTATAATCCCTCTTTTTTGAAAATTATTTTCATAATTTACATTATACATTAAAAAAAATTTTTGTCAATTTAAATATTTTTTTTGCAAAAACTATTGAAATAATTTTCATAAAGTGCTATAATCATACCAGCTTTAAAGTTTAAAAGTGAAAATAATTTTCAAGGAGGAATGCAAATGCTTGATTACCGGGTAAAAATCGGACTTGTTCCGGAGATCCGTGATTTAGCGGATATTGAAACGAGAAAAGGTATATTTGAGCGTGCGAAGGGAGTCGAAAACAAAAATAAGGCTGTCGGATTCATTAAGGAGAATTTTTCGGATGACCTGACAGAGTTTTGCGACCTTGAGTGGCTCAACGAATTCGGAGTGCTGTATAAAAATTCGGACGCTCCGAAGGTATACGAGTATTTAAAAGCCGAAAAGGTTGACGCGATATTCATTATCAACTGCAATTTCGGCAACGAGGAGGCTTGCGGCAGAATAGCAAGGGAGATGGGCTTACCGGTTCTTTTGTGGGGACCGCAGGATATGGTATTCGAGCCTGATGGTATCAGATATACCGACTGTCAGTGTGGTCTGTTTGCAATAAGCAAGCAGTTAAGGCGCTACAATGTCCCGTTTTCTTATATAGAAAACAGCCCCGTTGAAAGCGAGATCTTCAAAGAGGGATTAAAAAAATTCCTGTCCGTTGTCACAATGATAAAGAATTTCAAAAAGCTCAATGTCGTGCAGGTCGGAACAAGACTTACACCGTTTAAGAGCGTTATGTATAACGAGCTTGAGCTTATGGAAAAATTCGGGATAAATATGAATAATGTAAATATGGCGGTCGTTGAGGATAAATTCAACAAAGCTCTTATCTCACAGTCGGACGCGCTTGTGGCTGATATAAAAACTCTTAAAGAGCAGTATGATACGGGCGATCTTGACGATGAGCTGTTAAAGAAAATGCTTGCATTTGTATATGTATATATCGACATATTCAACGAAACAGGCGCAGACGTGTTATCAAGCGAGTGCTGGACGGCTATGCCGCTTGCATTCGGCGCAAACCCCTGTCTTGCCATGAGCATTTTATACGATATGGGATATGTTGTTGCGTGCGAGTCGGATATTCACGGCGCAATAACCTGTGCGCTTTTGATGTGCGCGTCAAGGGGCAAAAACAAGCCCACCTTCGGTGAGTTTACGGTAAGGCACCCCGAAAACAAAAATGCGGAGCTGTTATGGCACTGCGGACCGTTCCCGTATTCGGTAAAGGCGGAGGATTCCGAGGCAAAGCTCTTTAATACAAAGCCAAGCTTCAAGGCGCGCGACGGCAGATACACCATTGCAAGATTCCAGGGCGATAACGGTAATTACACCCTGCTTGGCGGCGAGTATAACACAACGAGCGGACCGTATACCTTCGGTACATATATGTGGGCGGAGTTCAAGGACTTATCAAAGATCGAGAAAAAGCTCATAAACGGACCGTATATACATCATATGGCAGAGGCTTACGGAGAATATGCAGATATACTCAAGGAATTCTGCAGGTTTGTACCGGAGCTTACATTTGATCCTATAGAAGAATAAAAATATAAGGAGGAAATATTATCTATGAAGGACTTTTTATTTGACATGATAGCCACAGAGCTTGAGGACGCAGTCGGCAGAGAAAACTGCTCAACAAGGACTATCGACAAGCTCACGCACAGCGTTGACTATTTCTGGCTCTCACGTATGTGGGCGGACAGAGGCTTAAGAATGCCGGAGGGTGATTTTATCGTTGCGCCCAAGGACGCAAAGGAAACCTCGGCTGTACTTAAAATAGCAAACTATTACAAGGTACCCGTTACGACCTGGGGCGGCGGCGGCGGAACGCAGGGCGGTGCGATCCCCGTTTGCGGCGGAATAGTTCTCGATACAAAGAGAATGAATAAGATCTACGACATAAACGAGCAGGGCATGTACATAGAATGCGGCACAGGCGCTATCTACAAGCATATCGAATGGGCGGCAAACGAGAGAGGCTATGCGACAATGCATTATCCTTCATCACTTACCTGTTCCACAGTCGGCGGATTTTTGGCGCACAGAGGTATAGGCGTATCGTCAACAAAGTACGGTAAGATAGACGATATGGTGCTGCAAATGGAGGTCGTTTTGCCAAACGGAGATATTATCGAAACATCTCCCGCACCCAAGCATGCGGCAGGCCCCGACTTAAACCAGATATTCATAGGCTCCGAGGGTACGCTGGGTATCATGACAAAGGCTCAGATGCGTATATACGATCAGCCCGAATCAAGGCAGTTCAGAGGCTTCCTGTTCCATAACATGACAGACGCTTTCAATGCCGGACGTGAGCTTTTACAGAAGTTCAAGCCGTCGGTAATGCGTCTTTACGACGAGGCTGAAACGGCGTCGCTTATAAAGAAGATAGTCGGTGTTGAAAAGAAGGGCGCATTTATGAACATCGCCATAGAGGGCGTTAAGGAGATGGCAGACCTTGAAATGAAGATACTGCTTGAAACCTTCGGCAAGTACGGCGCAGAGGATTTAGGCTCGGAGTACGGCGAAAAGTGGTGGAAGGAAAAGATCACCTTCTTCTATCCGGGACATATGATGGATATTCCTCAGTGCTTCGGTACGATGGATACCATAGCTCCCTATGACAAGATAGAAAACATCTACTGGAAGATGAAGGAAGCAATAGAAACCAACTTCCCGCAGGCGAAGTTCATTGCACACTTCTCGCACTGGTACGAGTGGGGCTGCATGATCTACGACCGCTTCATCGTTGACGGAAAGGACGTTCCGCAGGATCCGCATGAGGCGTTAAGACTGCATCAGTCGATATGGAACTGCGGCGTAAGAACAGCCATTGCAAACGGCGGCGTTGTAAACGACCACCACGGCGTAGGCATAAAGCTCGGCAGATTGATGAAGGAGCAGTATGGCCCCGCAATGCAGGTATTTGAAGGAATAAAGAAGCAGCTTGATCCTAACGGAATAATGAATCCGTACAAGCTCGGACTGTAACGGAGGGTATGACTATGAGATTTTCGGAAAAAAGTAAAGAACATTTGGACGCGTGCCGTTTCTGCTGGATGTGCCGTCATATCTGCCCGATAGGCAATGCTACGGGACTTGAGAGAAACACCGCAAGAGCAAGGGCGTTAGGCCTGTCAATGGTCGCAAGGGACGCTGTTCCGTATTCGGACGATATTATAAACAACGTGTATGAGTGCGCTACGTGCGGAGCGTGCGTCAAGGAATGTGTAACGGGCTGGGATCCCGTAATGTTCGTCAAAGAGGCAAGGCTCGGCGCGGCACTTGACGGCAAATTGCCCGATTATATTTTGAAGCTTATAAACAACTTCAACGAAAAGGGCAATATCTACGGAAAGGATAACGATCCGGCTATAGCCGCCGCAGGCGCATCGGCTCAGAGCGATACGCTATTCTTTATCGGTGAGGACGCAAGATATAATACGCCGCAAAACGCAATAGAGGCGGCAGAGCTTCTGAAAAAGGCGGGCGTTGATTTTACGGTGCTTGATAACGAGCCCAACAGCGGATATTCCATGGACTTTATGATTGGCGCGGCTGCCGAAACAAAGTCGGTAATGGAGGAATGTGCAAAGGTGCTGTCAAAGTATAAGACGGTCATTTGCTATGACGCCGCAGATGCAAAGGTAATGAAAAGAGAATATAAGGAATGGGGCATCGGGCTTAATGCCGAGGTAAAGACGTTTACGGAATTTGTAAGCGGACTTATAAAGGACGGAAAGCTCAAGGTAAAGAAGAGCGATATGTGCTTTACACCCCAGGACAGCTTCCTTCTTGCAAGGGATCTTGAGGAAACAGAGCCCATGCGCGATATATTGAACGCCTGCGGCTGTGTTACCGAAATGCTCTTAAACCGCAAGGATACCATGCTTGCCGGCAACCTCATCATGGCTGAGTACATGGGCGATGTCATGGACGCTGTGGCAAGGGACAGATGGGTAAACGCTAAAAACGTAAATGCAAAGACAGTCGTTACCCAAACTCCTGCCGAGTATGCAATACTTAAGAGAACAAAGCCCGAGGGCATCGAGCTTATGACTGTAGAGGAGGCTGTGTTAAAATGCTTATAAATCTTAAAGAGATATTACAGATAGCAGAGGATAAGAAATTTGCCATTCCCGCATTCAACGTATACAATCTTGAAACGGTCATGGGCGTGTTAAAGGCGGCTGAGGATTGCAATTCGCCTGTCATAATGCAGGGTTATTCAAGGCTGTTTACAAACGGTGAGGCGTATTTTATGGCTCCCATCGTGCTTGCGGCGGCAAAAGCGACAAAGGTACCCATATGCTTCCATTTGGATCACGGCGCAGGTTATCCGGAGGTCGCAAAGGCTGTAAGATACGGCTGTACGGGCATTATGATAGACGGCTCGCTTTACGATTTTGAAAAGAATGTGGCAACCACAAAAGCGGTATGCGATATATGTAACGGACTTGGCGTTCCCGTTGAGGGCGAGCTTGGACATGTAGGCTCAACAAAGGACGATTCAATGTGTGAATACACCCATGTCGACGAGGCGAAGGAATTCGTTGAAAGAACAGGCGTATCCGCACTTGCGGTAATGGTAGGAACGGCACACGGCCGCTATAAAAAGGCTCCCAAGCTTGATATCGAGCGTATCAAGGAGATAAAGGAGGCAACAGGCACACCGCTTGTACTCCACGGCGGCTCGGGCGTACCCGATGAGGAGATAAAGGCGGCAGTAGCCGCAGGCATAAGGAAGGTAAACTTCAGTACCGACCTTTGCTATTCGTTCCTGGATACGATATTTGAAACTTCAAGAGAGGTGTATGCATTAGACCTCTTTATGAAGGATGCTACAGCCGCAGTCAGTGAGTTTGCAAAATCAAAAATCAAACTGTTAGGAGCAGAAAATAAGGTATGAAGCAGATTACAGGGATTGGTGCAAATGTGTGCGACACATTGTACACGGTAAGCGAATACCCAAAGGAAGATACGAAGCTCAAAGCTGAAAATATTATGCAAAGCGGAGGAGGCCCGTGTGCAACGGGTCTCGTTGCCGCGTCAAGGCTTGGCGCAAATTGCGCCTACATCGGCGTTCTGACCGACGATCCGCAGGGTAAATTCTTAATGGAGGATCTTGAAAAATACGGGGTGTCAACAGATTACGTTACCGTAAAGAGCGGACATACCTCGTTTTCTTCATGTATATGGTTAAATACCGCTACGGCGTCAAGAACCTGTGTTTTCCACAGGGGCAATATCCCGCCGCTTGCGCTTAATGATAAGCAAAGGCAGGCTATAGGAGACAGCGCCGTTCTTATGGTGGACGGCAACGAGCTTGAAGCGGCGATAGACGGCGCAAAAACAGCAAAAAGCGCGGGCGTTAAGGTTTTATACGATGCCGGAGGTATGTATGAGGGCGTTGAAAGGCTTTTGCCGTATGCGGATATCCTTATCCCGTCGGAGGAGTTTGCGCTGGGACATACGGGCGAAAAATGCGCCTTGGCCGCCGCAAAAGCACTGTTTGAAAAGTACAGCCCCCGGGTCGTGGTTATTACTCAGGGCAAAAAGGGCGGCATAATGTATGACGGAGAAGCGGTAAGGGAATACCCCGCATTTTTGGTTGATGCGGTGGATTCAAACGGCTCCGGCGACGTTTTTCACGGCGCTTTTGCGTTTTGTACGGCAAGCGGCTATGATTACTACAAGTCGTGCATATTTTCAAGTGCGGTATCCGCAATAAAATGTACAAGAATGGGAGCAAGATGCGCAGCTCCCGAATTTGAGGAAGTAGTTGAATTTTTAAAGGAGCGTGGAGTAAATGAATTATAAGAGAACTTGGAATAAAAAGTACGGTAAATCAGAGATCTACAAGCTTGAAAACAGCGCCTGCCAAAAGGTTGAAATGGATATGTTAAAGCTTGCGCCGGGCGATGCAAAATCGTACCGTGAGCAGGACAAGGAATATGCGCTTGTGATTTTGGGCGGAAAGTGTACGGTATCGGGCGACGGCTTTGAGTTTGCAAACATCGGCAAGCGTGAAAACGTATTCGGCGGCGCCGCAACCTGCGTATATATTCCGTGTAACAAAAAGTTCAGCGTAACTGCCGTTACCGAAACGGAGATAGCCGTATGCAAATCCCCGTCAACAAAGGATTATGAGCCAAAGGTCATAAATCCTGAGGACGTTATCATCAAAAACCTCGGAAAGCCCGGCTGGGAGAGAGAAGCGCACTTTATTCTCGATGAAAGAACGGACGCAAATATGCTCTACATAGGCGAGGCGTTTGTAAAGGGCGGACAGTGGGCAAGCTATCCTCCGCACAAGCATGACGACGATAATATGCCTGTCGAAGCGGCAACAGAGGAGATCTACTACTATGAATTCAAGAAGCCGCAGGGCTTCGGTATACAGAAGGTATATACCATGGAGGGTGACATTGACGAAACGTATACGGTAAAATCGGGCGATTTTGTCGAGATACCCAAGGGCTATCACCCGTTCCACGCCGCGCCGGGCTACGATAACTATTATCTGTGGATAATGGCGGGCGAGGACAGAGGCTTTTATATGACGACTGATGAGGAGCATAAGTGGTTAAATGGCTAAATATCTGCTTGGAATAGATTTCGGCGGCGGCGCGTCAAAGGCTACTTTGTTAAGCGAAGGCGGCGCCATTTGCGCAACGAATACGGCGGAGTATCCCACGCATTACCCAAAGCCCGGCTATGCCGAGCAAAACCCGGAGGATTGGGTTAGGGTAACGTGCGAGAATATATCGAGCCTGATCTCAAAGAGCGGAATTTCGCCCGATGAGATATGTGCGATATCCCTTGACGCCGCAACGCATACCGCCGTTATTACGGATAAGGATTTCAATGTTATCCGTCCCGCCATATACTGGACCGATACAAGGAGCATAAAAGAGGTCGAATTCCTTAACTGGCATTACAAGGATACGATCAAAAAGCAGGTTTTGCATGAGCCGGGTACGATCTGGTCATTGCCGGAGCTTTTGTGGATAAAGAACAACGAGCCTGAAAATTGGGCAAAAACGGAGCATATAATGTTTGCAAAGGATTATGTGCG
>CACZPW010000218.1 GCA_902783115.1 uncultured Ruminococcus sp.
ACGCTCATCATGCGCCTGAGGCAGATATGCTGTCACCCGCGGTTGTTTGATGAAAACTACAGTCACAGAAGCGGAAAAACGGAGCTTTTGACGGAGCTTGTAAGAGAGGGCGTGGACGGCGGACACAGGATCCTGATATTTTCGCAGTTTACGTCAATGCTTGCCATCATAGCGGACGAGCTTAAAAGGGAGGGCATAAGCTATTATTACCTTGACGGTAAAACCAAAACGGACGAGCGTCTGATAATGGCGGAGGAATTCAACGCCGGACAAAGAGACGTATTTTTGGTATCGTTAAAGGCGGGCGGCACGGGACTTAATCTCGTCGGTGCGGATATGGTCATACACTACGATCCCTGGTGGAATCCCGCAGTTACCGAGCAGGCGTCCGACCGTGCCTACAGGATAGGTCAAAGGCGGGCGGTGCAGGTTATCCGCCTTGCGGCTAAAGGGACTATCGAGGAAAAAATACTTGAGCTTCAGGATAATAAACGGAATCTTGCAGATGATATAATAGCCGCAAACAATAAGACCTTAAAGGGCTTGAGCAACGAGGAAATAATGGCATTATTTGAAGAGGAGTGAGATACGGCATGCAGTTATTTAAAAGATACGAAAGCGATTTTGACGACGATGCACCGTTTGTAATGCCCAAATGGGGCTTTACGGCAATTTTTTTCGGCGTGTGGTTCGTTGTTCTCAATGTGCTGGCAGTTTTATATACTCTTAAAAGCGAATATATATATTTCTGGGACAACGCCACCTATTGGGATATTTCAAAAAATATCGCAAACGGCGTGATGACGCCAGGCTTTTTCAAAAATCTGTATGGCTCAATTTGCACTATGGACTATAATTATCTGGCGGGCATACCGACGGCGCTGTTTGTAAAAATATTCGGGCAATCAAGGCTTGTGTATATACTTACGCTTGTAAATCTGTACCTTTTCCCGTCGGTCATACTGATATATAAAATATCAAAAAAGATCGGAAAATCCCCGAAGATAACAACGGTGATCGTAATGCTTATATGCCCCGCCATAACGTTTATGGCTTTGATAGGCTTTGTGGATATAGGCGGGCTTTTGGGCGGACTTTTATGCTGTTATCTGTATTTTGAAAAGGATAATAAAGAGCCTGTATGGTATAAATATATAATTATCGGCGCGGTGCTGGTGCTTATGATGCTATGGCGCAGATGGTATGCGTTTTTTGCGGTATCGTTTATAACCGCCATGCTTGCCGATGGCATCATAAACAAAAAACGGTGGTATATGTGTATTCTTACGGTGCTTACGGCGGGGATAATAATCGTTGTGTTTTTCAGGGGCTTTTTGTTCAATATCCTGCTTACAAATTACGGCGAGATATATTCGGGCTACAAATTCAGCCCGAGCACCGATTTTAAGCTGATAACAAGGTATTTCGGCATAGTATACCTTGTTATGCTTCTTGTCTCCACCGTTTGGGCGGCAATCGGAAAGAGGGATCTGCGGCTTATATTTATGTGGGTGCAGATGATAACGTGTGCCGTGATATTTATGTGTATGCAGACTCACGGACAGCAGCATTTGCTTTTGTATATACCGTCGCTTGTTATGCTTACGGTATTTACGGTACGCTATATCGACAGGGAATGGATGCTTGTTCTGATTTCGTGCCTGTCGGTCATTGATACGGTAAACGTGTTCATTCCGTACGATCAGCCGCAGAGTATCGGCGAGATACGCATATATGCGCCCATACCCAATTTCAGTATGCTGTCAAGAAAGCGTGACGATGTGTATGATGTGTTAAGGCTTAAGGAAATGCTTGATGGCGTTGTGGGCGATGGCGAAACGCTCGGGGTTTTAGCATCGTCCTTTGTCATAAACGAGGACGTGTTAAGGAATGTTGAAGCGTCCTTAAACAGGCGCCCCAACAGGGAGGATTATATAGTTTCCCTGCCGCAGGTGGACAGCCGCGATACCGATATGTCGGTGTATAACGGGGTAAATTATGTGCTTACGGCAAATCCGTACCAGACGCATTTATCCGACGACAGACAGCGGGTTATAACCTGCACGGTGGATTGCTTTACGTCGTGGACGGGTATCGCAACGGCGTTTGAGGAGATATACGAGTGTGCGTATGAGCTTGACGGGATAGAGCTCAAGCTCTTCAGGCGGGTAAGAGATATCCCCGATTATGAGCTTTTGTCGCACGAAAAGAGATGCGGTATCAAGTAAAATGTTCATAATATGTTCACAGTATGGCTATTGACAGCGGGATTTTGCGGGTTTAAAATATATGTGTAAATCAGTATGAAAGGGAGAAATGCGATGCGTATCTGCGTATATTGCGGCAAGGAGCTCGGACAGGGCGAGCTGTGCGATTGCAAGATGGCCATACAGCGGCGAAACGAAAAAAAAGCCGGGGAACCGCCAAAGACAGGCGCTTTTGGCAGTAACTTCTACAGAACAGGCTATACAAAGAAGCAATCCGCCTTTAAACGGAGATGGGAGCGGTTCAAAAATAAGCGAAGCGCCGTAAAGTCCGGCAGAGTCCAGCCAACGGGCAGCGCGAAAGGATTTTTTTACGATGCGTGGCAGTTTATCAAGGCGCCCGTTGAGAGTGTAGAAAATCCGAAGGCATATTCGATTTGGGAGATGCTCTTGATCGCTGCAATACAGGGCGCGATAATCGGGCTTTCAATATTCTTTGTAACCACAGGCACAAGCAGAAGCATATTCAGAAATCTTGCCAACATCATGGGGCTTGGCGGCGTAGGCGGTTATAAGGTGATCATAAGTATGCTGTACTGGGCGGTTTCGGGCGCAATATGCTATGCGGTCTTTTTTCTGCTCTATAGCTGCGTATTTTGGCTTATCGACAGATTTGTATTCCGCCGTCATCTGAGCTTTACGGAGATGTCACAGAGGCTCGTTATGACAACGGTGCCTATGAGCGCGCTTGCGGCGGTGGGAGTGTGCATATCGTTTCTAAGTCTGACGACGCTTATGATACTCATGCTTTGCGGAGTGCTTATAACGCTGATACTCACATATATCGCACTTAGCGGCGAATGGTCGGCATATCCGCCGTCCAAGGTCATGTATTCCGTTATTCTGGGCTATTTTGTACTGTTTACGGTGATATGTACCGTATTGAGTGCGGCAGTTATTTAATTTTATTAAAGAAAGGAAAAAACAAAAATGAAAGAGATAAAAACCGATAATGCGCCTAAGGCGATAGGCCCGTATTCACAGGCTATAGTATGCAAGGATCTGCTTTTTACATCGGGACAGATACCCATTGATCCCAAAACGGGAAATATTTCCGAGGGCGTTGAGGCACAGGCAATTCAGGCGTTTACCAATGTGAAAAATCTTGTCGAAGCGTCGGGCGCGGATATGTCAAAAGTTGTAAAAACGACGGTATTTATCAAGAATATGGACGATTTTGCAAAAATAAACGAGGTGTATGCCGGATTTTTCACCGAGCCGTACCCCGCGCGCTCATGCGTCGAGGCGGCAAGACTGCCCAAGGACGTATTGCTTGAGATCGAAACGGTAGTAAGTCTGGATTAAACACGGAATGACGCTCGGCGCCTGCAGGGTCATTCCCCGCGGAGGGGGAAGGCATAAATATCGGCATTTGCAAACCTTCGGTTGTTACGGTTTGTCCGCTGCCTTAACCGCATAGACTAAAATTACCGGCAAAAAAAGGGGCGTTTTAAGCCCCTTTATTTTTCTTCCCAAGGGAGAACGTCACCCGGCTCCCTTAAATATTCCAGAATTTCGGCTATTCCCTCACCTGTGCGGGAATCGACCTTGAATATCGTTTCACAGCCCGCAAGTCTTAACCATCTTTCGGCTCTTGCCACGTCCGCATACGGGCTGTTTATTTTTGTTATAACTCCTATAACGGGACGGTTGCACACAGGCGTACAGCAGGGCGGAAACAGCGAATACGGCTCCGTTGCGCTCATCAAAAGTCCGCATACGTCCGCCTCAAACGCATACATTGCAAGTCCCGCACCCAGATTTTTCGTCTGCGCATACTCGCCCGGCGTATCTATTATAACGTCGAAGCGGTTTACATACTGCGTTTTGTTATACCGGATCTTTTCACCCTTCAATGCCTGGGTTATCGTGGTTTTTCCCGCTTCGCTCCTGCCCGTAAAAATTATCTTCTTCATGTCTTGGTTATATCACAGACCGTAAAATTCAGATGCGTTATACAATATTCGTTTATCGCCTTTACCGAGGTTTCAACGTCCGCAACCATGCCGGTGATTATAAGCGTTCCGCTGAAGCGGTCAACAAAGCTCAAATCAACATTGGCGGTTTTTGTCGCAATATCCGCGCCGATTACAGCCGTCTCCGCAGGCGAAAACGTCATTATCCCGATCGCGCTCTTAGTGTAGTCGATCTCGGGATTGAGTCCGAGCTTTGTATAGAGGATCTCATCGGGACTTGCGATTATATGCGCAAGTGTTATCTGCTTACCCGGCACAAGCTCCTGTATGATCCTCTGCCTGTCCTGTGTATTTAAAATGTTATCCATAAATACCACTCTTTCATAAATCTATATATACATTGTATCATACATTCCCGTAAAATACCAGCCTTTTTTCAGAAGAACGCCCAAAAGCCCAAAAAGCCCAGAACAAAGCAGTAAAATATGAGCTGGACTATGAACAGGATGGACACGGTTATGACAAATTTCTTTTTCTGCGTTTTATGATGAAATACGTTCATGCCCACCATGCCGCCTATGGCGCCGCCGAGAAAGCATAGCCTTATAAGGTTTGCCTCGCTTATACGCCGTTCCTTGCGCTTTGCGCGCTTCTTATCCGAGCCGTACCGCGTGTATGTGAAAATATTTATAAACAGTATATATGCAATTATTACGAAAAATACCGTCTTGTTGAGTGCGGCGTTTGAAAACAGCTTGATTGCATTTTCGGGAAGTATTTCGCTGTTTTTCGGTTTTTTGTTCGACAGTATGTCTGCTGCACACCTTATTATATCACCGATACTTATAAATGCGGCGTATAGCGTTTCTAAAATAATATTTAAAAATTCATCAATAGTCATGGGATTTTCCTTTGTTACCGGGTTTGCAAGGTAAATTTCGGCTCAGTGTGCCTGAGTTGATATTATGGTAACGGACCGTCGGGGACGCCGGCCCCTACAAAATTGCATATTGGTGTATGATGTAGGGACAGACCTCCCGGACTGTCCGTGTTTGCGGTTTTGGTATGCGTTCACGGAACAACACATGGGCTGTTCCCCGCAACATACCAATATATCTTTATCTGCCAAACCAAAATGTATTTACCGCGGATCAGCCGATAATATCCGATATTATCTTATTTACCTTACCCATATCCGCCTTGCCGCGCGTTTGGCGCATAACATATCCGAATATTACATTTATCGCCTTACCCTTGCCCGCGCGGATATTATTGACGGCGTCGGGGTTTTCGTCAACGGCAGCCCGGCAGATCCTTATAAGCTCGTCCTCTGATAAGCCCTCGGTATCCTCGGCCTTGATAAATTCCGACACAGCCTTGCCGCTTTCAAGCATTTTTGACAACGCTTCCTGACCTTTGTTCTTGTTTATCTTCTTTTCGTCGATAAGCTTAACAAGCTCGGCAAGCTGTACGGGGGTGATTTTTATATCAAATTTTTCCTTGTCCTCTTCCGTTTCGAGCGTCTTGTAGATACCGCCGATTATCATATTTGCCGCATTTTTTACAGACGCGCCCTCAGTTACGGCGCTGTCCAAAAACTCCGATACCCTGCGGTATTTATAAATATCCCTTGCCGTTGTTTCGGGGAGCTGCATATCGTCAATATACCGTCTGAGCTTTGCCGACGGAAGCTCGGGAAGCTCCGATTTTGTCCTCTCCACAAACTCAGGCTCGATATAGAATCTTAAAATATCGGGGTCGGGGAAATACCTGTAATCATCGGAATTTTCCTTGGTACGCATCGGGTAGATATCGTCGGTGTTTGCGTCATAGCGCATCGTCGCCTGAACGACTCTGCCGCCCGATTCCAGAATATCCTCCTGGCGCTCTATCTCACGGTTTATTGCCTTTACGATATTGCTCAATGAATTTATATTCTTTGTTTCCGTTCTTGTTCCAAACTCCGTCGAGCCTGCAGGTCTTAACGACAGATTCACGTCACAGCGCATCGATCCCTCCTGCATTTTACAGTCGGAGATACCCACATAGCGCATAATAAGCTGCAGCTTCTCGGCGTACTCCCTCGCCTCCTCCGGCGATGAAATATCAGGCTCGGAAACAATCTCTATAAGCGGGACGCCGCCCCTGTTATAGTCTATATAGGTAGTGCCGCTCTCATGCACAAGCTTACCTGCGTCCTCCTCGATATGGATACGGGTAATGCCTATCCTTTTTCCGCTGTCAAGCTCTATATATCCGTTTTCACACACCGGCTCGTCAAACTGTGATATCTGATAAGCCTTGGGGAGATCGGGATATACATAGTTTTTTCTGTCCATGTGCGAATTGTTGTTTATCGTGCAGTTTACCGCCAAGCCCGCTCTTACCGCATATTCTACCACCTTCCTGTTAAGGACGGGCAGGGAGCCGGGCTGACCTGTGCATACGGGACAGCAATGCGTGTTTGGCGCACCGCCGAACTCCGTCGTACAGCCGCAGAAAATCTTTGTCTTTGTCGCAAGCTCAATATGAGTTTCGATACCGCATACTAATTCATAATTCATAAGTTTACGCCTCCCTCATATTCATCAAACGCTCTTTCGGCATTTTTCTCATAGAAATATGCGGCGTTCAATACGGTCTTTTCGTCAAATTTTCTGCCCAAAATCTGCATACCTATCGGCAGACCGCTTTCATCCTTGCCGCAGGGAATTGAAATTCCCGGCAGTCCCGCAATGTTTACGGGTACGGTGCAAATATCGGACATATACATCTCGACAGTGCTTTTTGAGCTGTAGCCCAAGGTCGGCGCCGCAGTCGGCGCATTGGGTGCGATGAGCACGTCGCATACGTCAAAGACGCCGTTGAATTTTCTGATTATATCGTTTCTGAGAATACACGCCTTTTTGTAATATGCGTCATAGTAGCCGCTTGATAAAACGTATGTGCCCAGTATTATCCTGTGCTGTACCTCCTTGCCGAAGCCATCGCTTCTGGTCTTATAGATCATATCGTCGATATCCTCATAGTTGTCGGCTCTGTAGCCATAACGGATACCGTCGTACCTGCCTAAGTTTGAGGACGCCTCCGCACAGGCTATGATGTAGTATACGGGCAGGGAATCCTTTAATACGGGAAGCTTTACCGGTACAAGCTTTGCGCCGTTTGATTCGTAAAATTCGATCGCCTTCTCCACGCTTGTCTTAGTTTGGGGGTCTATGCCCTCAAAATATTCCTCTGCAACGCCTATTTTCAAGCCCTTTATATCGCCCGTCAGAGCGCCGGTCACATTGCCGTAGTTATAATCTACCGAGGTCTGATCATTTATATCGACTCCCTTTATTGCGTCAAATACAAGCGCCGCATCACGGACGCTGTTTGTGATAGGCCCTATCTGGTCAAGGGATGAGCCGTATGCGATAAGCCCGTATCTTGAAACTGCGCCGTAGGTCGGCTTCAAGCCGACAACTCCGCAGTATGACGCAGGCTGACGGATCGAGCCGCCGGTGTCCGAGCCCCAAGAATACGCCGCCATATTCGCCGCGACCGCCGCCGCGCCGCCGCCTGATGAGCCGCCCGTTACATGGGCGGTGTTCCTCGGATTTTTCGGTGCGCCGTAGCAGCTTGATTCGGACGTTGAGCCCATGGCAAATTCGTCCATATTGTTTTTGCCGAGCAATACCGCGCCCTCGTTTTTGAGCTTTGACCATACGGTGGAATCGTAATACGGCTTAAAGCCCTTTAATATCTTTGAACAGCAGGTCGTCAAATGCCCGTCCGAGCAGATATTATCCTTTAAAGCCATGGGTATTCCGCAAAGCGGCGATGCATTTTTTTCTTTGAGCATCTTATCCGCCTTTTCGGCACATTCCATTGCATAGTCAAAGGTGGTATGAACATAGGCGTTTATGGTATCATTCTCTTTTTCTATTGCCTTTATATATTCCTTTGTAAGCTCAACAGACGATATTTCACGACTTTGGAGCTTAGCGGAAAGCGTTGTCAATAATTCTCTCATTTTACGCACCTCCGGACATTGAAAAATCCTTTGCTGCCGTCCACATTTGACAGGATCTTCTCATTCGGCAGAGATTCTTTTACGGCATCCTCTCTTAATTCCGTATATAATACGGCGTCTGTACCGGTACTCTTGATATCGTCGGTACCGCCCGATACGGCATTGTTTATGGTGTCGGCAAAGGCGATGATATCGTCCATTTCGTTCCTGAACTTTTCCGCCTCTTCGTCGCTGAATTTAAGTCTTGACAAAACCGCAAGCTTATTAAAATCCTCTTTTGATAAAGCCATTTTATCTAACTCCTTATACAAATCTGCGCTTACCTTATTTTTATATGCACTTCTCTTAACTGCTGTTCGGTTATCTCGTTCGGTGCGCCGCACATAAGATCCTGCGCCGTACCGCTCATCGGGAACGGGATGACCTCACGGATATTCTCCTCGTTTCTTAAAAGCATTATCATTCTGTCAACGCCGGGCGCCATGCCTGCGTGAGGCGGTGCGCCGAACTGGAATGCGTTATACAGTGCGCCGAACTTATCCTTTAATACCTCTTCGTCATAGCCCGCTATCTCAAAGGCCTTTACCATGATCTTCATATCGTGGTTTCTTACCGCGCCCGATGACAGCTCAACGCCGTTGCATACGATATCGTACTGATATGCCAAAATGTTTAACGGGTCCTCGTTTGTGAGTGCTTCAAGCCCGCCCTGCGGCATTGAGAACGGGTTGTGCGTAAATCCGATTTTGCCCGTTTCCTCGTCACGCTCGTACATCGGGAAATCGTTTATATAGCAAAAACGGTATGCGTTCTTTTCGATCAAATCAAGGCGTGTTCCAAGCTCCGTCCGTATCTGACCTGCGTAAAGAGCCGCCTTTTTCTCCTCGTCTGCGATAAAGAATACGGTGTCCATAGCGTCAAGTCCGACAATATCCATAAGCTCCTTTTTCATATCGTCCGGAATAAACTTGTCTATAGGTCCCTTATACGTTTTGTCCTCCAAAACCTCAAGGTAGCCAAGCCCGCCCATACCGATAGACTGCGCAAACTTGAGCATTTTTTCGTGCTGTCCCTTTGAAAGCTTTGCATGGACGTTTATAGCGCGCACCGTTGTATTTTGGAACGGCTTAAAGGTACAGCGGTTAAAGAATTCCGATACATCGACTATCTTTAACGGGTTTCTCAGATCGGGCTTATCCGTACCGTATTCAAGCATCGCCTGCTTATAGCTTATTATGGGGTACGGAGCTTCCGTCACCGTTGCGCCCTTTGGTGCAAACTTCTTAAACGTGCTTGTAAGCACCGTTTCGCCAACCTTGAATACGTCCTCCTGGGTCGCAAAGCTCATCTCAAAATCAAGCTGGTAAAATTCGCCCGGCGATCTGTCGGCTCTTGCGTCCTCGTCCCTGAAGCATGGAGCTATCTGGAAATACTTGTCAAAGCCCGATACCATCAGAAGCTGCTTATACTGCTGCGGAGCCTGCGGAAGCGCATAGAATTTGCCCTTGTACCGTCTTGACGGCACAACGTAGTCCCTTGCGCCCTCCGGTGACGATGCGCAAAGTATGGGCGTCTGTATCTCCGTAAAGCCCATATCGGTCATTTGCGAGCGCAGATACGCTATCACCTCAGACCTGAACAGCATATTCTCCTTTACCTTGCGGTTTCTTAAATCAAGATAACGGTATTTGAGCCTCAGATCCTCTCTTGTTTCCTTTGACGAGGCTATCTCAAACGGGAGCTGTGTGTATACCTTGCCCAGCATCTTTACCGTATGCGCTTCAAGCTCAATGGTACCCGTCGGGATTTTCGGGTTATAGGTTTCCTCGTCCCTTTC
The DNA here is from genome assembly GCA_902783115.1 of uncultured Ruminococcus sp. GTDB lineage: Bacteria > Bacillota > Clostridia > UBA1381 > UBA1381 > 12844. The sequence continues at coordinate 10,036 of CACZPW010000218.1, forward strand.
CTGCATAAGTCCCTCGATGCTTACGCAATCCTCCTTGTTAAGTCCGTCAAGCAGGCTCGTATCGCGCATTACCACCTGTAACACACCGTACATATCGCGAAGGTCTATAAACGATACGCCGCCGTGGTCGCGGATATTTTCTATCCAGCCTGCCACCTTTAAGGTACTGCCCTTATCGGCCTCCGTTACCTCGCCGAGATTTTTCGTTCTGTAAATGTTTTCGATGCTCATAGTCTTACTCCTTTTCCTCATATTATAGGGCGGATCCTTGCGGGAAATAAAAAAGCCGCACGCCCCAAAGAATTATCTTCAGGACGAACAGCATTGTCCGCGATACCACCTGATTTACAGGCAAGAAGCCTGTCACCTCATCGCACTCCTTCAAGTGCTTACCGCTTAACGCACGGTTTAACGGCGCACCTACTGGGATAATACATCCGTTCAGATTGCGGCTTGGAAGTGTTATTCATACAAATTCACTTTATGGCTCTCTCAGCAACGGCCACTCTCTGTAAACGATAATTTGTACTACTTCTCTTCGTCATCGCCTTTGTATTTCTTTTCTTACCGTCTAAGTATAACATAGAAAAAATGCCGTGTCAATGATTTTCGATAATAATTATCTTTTCTTACAGTTTCATTACAGGTATTGAATTTTGTCTGATTTTGCCGTAAAATGCCTTTGGGTTGGTTGTGTAGACCAATGCCGTA
>CACZPW010000219.1 GCA_902783115.1 uncultured Ruminococcus sp.
AAGACTTCACGGATCTTGCTCGGCATTATGATACGCCCATGATCGTCCAACTGTCTTTCATACTCGTCAACAAAATTAACCACCGTATATACACTGCCTTTCCGAATAAGTTTTTGCGTGAAAGTGTTTTAAGCAATTTTACTCCAAATCACTCCATTTCACTCCCCACAAAACCATTTTACACTATTTTTTCAAAAAAGGCAATATTTTTATTAAAAATTTTTTACATTTTTTAAAAATTTTTATGTTTTTGGTTTTTACTTGCCAATATCCCGTTTATGAGGTATAATATCAGCGAAGAATATTGAGTTTTGAAACTATATATTGTTTACATAAAACATATAACTACACAATATATAGTCTATATATTACATTGTAACATAAATGTTTCAAAAAGTGAATAAGAATTTTAAATTTTTATTTCATAAATATTACATATATATTTTCGATTTTTTGGGCAATTTGACAATAACATTATTTTAATGAGGAGGCGGGGCTATGAATACTGTTTCATTTCCCAAAGCGGGTGTGACCTTTAACATCAGACCGGAGGCGTTTTATATCGGGCAAAAGCCGGTATATTGGTATGCGATCATTATAATTACGGGGTTTTTGCTTGCGTTTTTGTTTGTTTTCAAGGACTGCCAAAAGCGCGGGCTGAAGAGGGAGCATCTGACAGATATTTCGCTTTACTGCCTGATTTTCGGCATCATCGGGGCAAGAGCCTATTACGTTCTCTTTTCACTTGATGAATTTGACGGGCTTTTGGATATGATAAAGATATGGAACGGCGGACTTGCGATATACGGCGGAATCATTGCGGGATTTGTTACCGCATTTATATACTGTAAAATACACGCCCTGTCTGTGCTTAATACCTTTGACGTATGCTCGGGGGGACTCTTTATCGGGCAGGCGGTAGGCAGGTTCGGTAATTTTGTAAATGCCGAGGTTTACGGCAGACCGACAAGCTTGCCCTGGGGTATGACGATAAACGGGCACGGTCCCGTTCACCCGCTGTTTCTTTATGAGTCGCTCTGGAATCTGACGGGGCTTTTGATACTTGTTTTGTTCAGAAACAAAAAAACGGCGGACGGGCAGGTGTTCTGCTTTTATCTGTTCTGGTATTCGCTCGGCAGACTGTTTCTTGAAAGTCTGCGGGACAGTGAATTTGTCCTCTACCTTATACCCGGCGTTTTGGGAATATCACAGGCAGTCGCCATCGCCGCAATGATATTTGCCGCCGTCCTGTTTATTACGGTAACCAAAAAAGCCTCCCGCTAAAGGAAGGCTTTTTTTGATTCAACATTTACTGTATCTGGTCTGCGGTATATATTTTGATGTTATCCAAGGATGATGAACCGGTATATCTTCCCTGAAGCATATTTATGCCTCCGGGGATACCCGTTCCGTTTACAGTCTCGGTTCCCGAATATACCGAAGTCCCCTCAGGTGTAGTGATCGTGATATCGACCGTCTTATTCTGCGGACTTACAAGGAGGTAATAGTGATACCATGCATCATTTGTAAGTACTACGGTATTCGCTCCGCCGTTAATCGTCCATGTAGTTGAATACTTGGCACCGTTATTCATCTTCAGAATATAATTTGAACCTACATGTGAATTGTTTGCCACACTGCAGCTTGAATCGAATACAACCATATCGGAAGCATGGTCGTTACCATAGCCCAAAGCCATATCAAATTCCATTATATAATCCTCACTCAGACGTGCCGCTGCAGGGAAGGTTCCCTTTACATTTCTGTCATTGCCGCTCGGCAGCTTCATTCTCAGGTATGAGCCGTGATCTGCATCGGACTCAACCGTTACATAACCCTGTGCATTCGGCGAAACCCAGCCGTTAGCCGCAAGGGTCGAGGTCGTAAGAGTCGTAAAGTCCTCCTTATAAGCGTATGTTATCGGATCAAGCTCCGCCTGCTTAAAGTTTGCCGTCAGGCTCAGATCATTATGCATTCTTACGCTGAGCTCGGGCAGGTATGAATATAAATTGTTGTTCCCGTCCGTCCATGACTCAAATTCATAGCCTGTATTTGCAATCGCCTTAACTGTCGTCACGGTATTCATAGCCGCCGTATAGCTTGCGCCCTCGCCTACTATTTCGGCACTTCCCATATCCGTATTGTTTACGGCAACCGTCAAGGTCTTTTGAGCGAGCTTATTCTGCTTTAGCTTTGCAGCAACAAGATTTGCCATATCAATATCAAATGACGCACCCTTGCCGCCGCTTATGTAGAAATTATTGAACGTATCAATACTCGGAACAGATGTCGTATCATACATTGGTATTGATATTTCCTTTGCGGCATTTGAGCCTACGGATACCGTTGCAACACCCAAATCCATATCAAGGATATATTTAACCGTTGTCCAGGTCGGCAATACTGTGCCTATCTCCGTACCGCTTGCCGTAAGACTGCCGTTATTGCCTATTGTGAACAGGTCAAAGCCGTTCTCAACAAACGGAGATGATGACTTGATCGTCTTTGAGAATCCGAATGTTACATTTGCACCCGAATTATATCTCAAATCCACCTGAAGCATATATTTTCCGCTGCTGCCCGTTCCGCCCGCAAGGTTTTCAAACGGACGCATTACAAAGTATGAGTTTCCTGTCGTTGAAACGGCTACCTTTGCGTATGTAACATCGCCGTCCTCGCCGAGAGTAAGAATTCTGCCTGCACTGCCGCCCGATGTCCAGCTGCCTGCCCCGTCAAGGCTTTCCTTGCCGTAATAGTCAAAGGTCTCAACATCGTCCGTATCGCCCGGAAGAAGGTATGCAATAATATCCGTAGGTGTATATACCGCCGAATATGCCACGTTTTCGGGATCCACAACCAAGCCGCCTGCCGTATCGAGTGCCTGCCATACCTGCGCGGTGTATGAGCCGTCAGCCGGCAATACTGCGCTGCCGCTGAAGTTTACGATCGTCTGCTCGCCGTTACCTGTTGAATTGTCGACCTGGTCTACCGCATAGAGCTTGCCTATCTCCTCGCCATCCTCGTCCTTAACGGTAATGACGATTATTCCGTATGCCGACATACTGAACTTAGCGTCCTGAACTACCACCCTTGCGGACTCGATTACGCCGTTTTCGTTAAAGGTGATGCTCTTTATTGCCACCGGATACTCGTTATCCGTAGGAACAACATACTGCGGCCAGCCTACATTACCCTGTCCCGCCTTGTTGCCTGCGTCCATTGCCGCCTGCTCAACAGGAGTGGGATAATAGTGCGTCTGACCCGATTTAAAGTTTCTCATTAAAGGCTCAAGCGCCGGATATGCGTCCGTATCAGCCGTTGTATAGAACAGATATGCAAGATTCTGCGCACCAGTATCGTTGGGGTGTGTGCCGTCCGTCGAGCCGCCCCTGCCTGTCTGGAAATAGTAATCAACAAGCTCTGAGCTGTTTGTAAGCGTCTGTCCGCCTATCGAGCCCGATGCTGAAACGGTTGCAAACCAATCAAGCGACGGCCGGTTCAAATCAACAAATGCGATATTTTCTACCGCTCTTACTCCGTTTGCTTCATCAACGATACCGTCACGGTATGAAAGCGCTGCCGCTTCACCGCTTGACTGATATGTCGATACATAAGCGCTTGCAGCCGCTTCGCCGCCGTACATCATTGAATCGACATAGCCCTTGCCCGCTCTTGAGAACTGCGCAAGTGAGGTCAACCATGTATTTGTAGATGCGTCGTATGTATTATGACGGTCGATAGGTCCTACTATAATAAGAGTTGCGCCCGCGCTCTTGCACACCTGATAATATTTATCAAGATGACCTACATAGCCCGAGGCGCCGTCGCTTTTATGATTGTGACCGTATTCGACATACATATAGTCGCCCGCTTTTATTCTGTTCTTTACCATATTGAAATGGTAATTGTCGTTTGCGGCAAGACCGCCCTCGCCCTCGTTTACCATTGCGATATGCGACGGGAGATACTTTGTAAGACCTGTTCCCACGCCCGTGTAATTCTGCAGCGGCGAGAACGGTAACAGGCAGTTTCCGTCCGTTACGGTGGAATCGCCGAGTACCCATAAAACGGGCGCTGTTTCGATCTGATCGATCTCTATTGCCGCCAAAGCCGAGTTTGTACCGAGAACGCAGACATTTACCATCTCGTCCTTAATCGTTCCCTTAGGCTCCGATTTCTCATAGTAGATCGGCGTTACACGGATAGTAAACTCCTTTGTAACCGATTCTCCCGCGCTGATAGTTTCTTCCGTAAATATCGGGTGCTTACGCTCCGTATAAAGCGACGCTACTGCGTCCTTTGACGGATCAAGCGTTGTTACGGTCGCACGGACTCTGTAATATGTTTCGTCCGCAACCTTTAAGGCAAAGCGGACGGGATAATATTTATCTCCCGCATTTCCGTATGCATCCTGCCCCGTTGAACCAACGCCGTCATAAAGACCTGCTCCGCCGCCCTCTGTAAGCGTTATTGCCTGACCTTTTTGCGTCGCAAATCCGTCAAGACGGTCTCCGAGCTTGTAGTCCTGCGGATCCGCGCCGATAAATCCGTACTGATCCGCGCCCGATGTGTTGGCCGTATAATTTGTATCGGGCGCCACATAGGTATAACCCGGCACAACATCAGCCTCATTACCGAAATCGAATTTCCACGACTTTATGACCGTCGGCTCCTCTACAGGTGCCGCAGTCGGCGCGGGATTCATGCTATTATCCCAGATAAAGTATTTTTCCGCATCCGTACTTATCAGGTTTGAAGGATCGCTTACCGTTGCGACATTAACGCTTTTGAGCGTACCGTCTGCATTGTATGCGGCTCTGTAAGCCTTCCAATCCTTTGCCTGCGCCGGAGCGATAAATACCGACGCCGCCATTGCTGCGGCAACTGCCGTAGCGAGCGGCTTTTTGAATTTTTTGCTCATTCTTCTCTCTCCTTTATATATATTTAACATTATGATTATAGCATACTGACGAAATCTTTAAAAGTCCTTTTTTTCTTTTTGTGCATAATATATATATTTTGCCGATTTTTTTATGCAATTTGCGTGCCGCGCATAACGTTATACAAAAAAACAAAGCCGTATGCGTTTATAATGCATACAGCCCTGTTTTACTGTATTGATTATTTTACGATTTCCACGTCATCGCCGTAGATCGTAGCGAAATCGTTTTTCATGGAAACGGTGTAAAAGCCAAGATCCTCACAGGTTTTCTTAAAGCTCTCCGCCTTATCGGGCTTTCCGAATTCACGCTCCGTATCATCGCACAGGAGCAGATATGCCCTGCCCTCATATTTTTCATTATTTACGGTATACTGGCACATCGAAAGGTCTCCGGAGCTGTTGCCCAAAGCGATAACGGGATGCTTGCCTATCTCGCGCGCAATAGCGCTTACCTTGTTCATTTTAAGGTTCTTGACCACCAGATCGCCGCCTATTATAACATCATCCTCCGACGAATAGAGGTAATCGAGCCCGTCCTTTCCGTCCTGACCTTTGGCAACAAACGTTGTGTCGGAGCCGATAACGTTATTTTCGGGGATATCGAGATTTCCCTCCATAAGCACACGCACACAGGTACGGTCGGCACCGCTTACAACATATACGGTAAATCCGTTATTCTGCAAATACTTTACAAGCGATACCATCGGCTTATAGAACGCATAGCCCCTTTTGAGGTTTGTAAAGCCCTCTGCCTCGGTATTCTTAAAATCACGGATATATTCCTTGTAATCCTCTATGGACATACCCTTAAACGACTCAACCAGATACCCTGCGTGCTTTTTATCAACGCCCTCGGGCATCTTGCCTATCTTTATACCCTCTTCAAGCTCCTTTGCAAACGCCGCCATATCCGCCGACGGAACGTATGTATCGTCATGCAGTGCGCGGTGCAGGAACAGGCAATAGTCAAAATAGCTCGGGCAAAGCTCGTTCATAAGCGTACCGTCCATATCCGATACCACTATTCTGTCCTCCTCGGGTATGAATTTGTCGGAACCCGGATCTGTCACCTCTTTTACATATTCAATAACAGACGCCAAAACCTCCGAATCCTTTGCCCAGAATTCAAGCGGCGCACCGCTTTTTATATCGACCGTTTTAGTATCCGCAAGCCATGTGACCTCGCAATTCATTCCCTCCGACACTACTCTTACGGGTACGACCGTTCTTCCCTCAACTATTTTTGCGGGAACATCGACAGCCACATCGGAGCCGTTTATCTTTACCGACTTTTCACCTATGCGAAGCTCAAGCCTTGTCGCTCCCGCCTTGTCAGACGAGGTAACGGTTTGTGTTTCGCCATCCCATTCCACCGTTGCGCCGAGCGCCTCGAATATCGCGCGCATGGGCACAAGAGTGCGTCCGTCCTCGATAAACGGCGCCATATCGCCCGCCGGAAGACTTACGCCGTCAACCACAACCTTTATTCCGTCATCTGCAAGCGATACGGGCGCCATTGATACGGATAACGCCGCCGCCGCAAAAAATGAAATGATTCTTTTGTTCATTCCTGTATCCCCCTTAAATTAAACTGTATTTCCATTGTAATTCAGTTTTTTTACCGTGTCAACCGTTTTTTTACATTTTGCAAAGAAAAAACAGTCCACCATCCTAAAATGATGAACTGTCACAATCAAAAACAATTAAACGGCACGCTGTACCTTTCCCGAACGCAGGCAGCGAGTACAAACATTTACTGATTTTACTGAACCGTTTACAAGCGCTCTGACCTTTCTTACGTTCGGCTTCCAAGCACGGTTTGATCTTCTGTGCGAGTGGCTGACCTTTATACCGAAAGTAACGCCCTTGCCGCAAACATCACACTTTGCCATAATTACACCTCCTATACATAGTGTCATAAAACATCAATCAGTATTGTAACACAAGAGTTTTTAATTTGCAAGAGTTTTATCAAGATTTTTTAAAAAAACTGTATTTTTTTACAAATTGCAGATTTTTTTGTACGCCTTTTTACTTAATTTATGG
>CACZPW010000220.1 GCA_902783115.1 uncultured Ruminococcus sp.
AAATTAAATTTTGAATCAAATTGAATGAAATGCGGAATTGATTGTAGGTACAGGCGTTTACGACTGTCCGTCATACATAGTACCCAAACCGCAAACGGCGTCGGTGTAGGGGACGGTGCTTGCATCGTCTCACTTTGTAGGGAACAACCCGCGTGTCGTTCCGCTCGGATGAGGGGAATTTACACAGCGTACCGCTAAGCGCAGAAAAGGGCTGCCTCACTTTTTAGTGAGACAGCCCCTGCATCTTTATAATCATCATCACAGTTTTGTCGCATCGGATATTTTTTTATAAATATCGGGATGCGATTTTTTTATTGAGATAGGCTTGTGGTCCGTATTTACAAAGCAATGCCCCGTGTGACCTTCGGCGCAGAGTGTGTTATCGGAGGTACGGTATATTTGATATTCAAACTCCATTCTGACGCCCGTAAAGGATTTTGCCCGCACTCTTACCTCAAATTCCTCGTCGAATTTCAGAGAAACAAGATATTTTGCGTATGCGTCAATATTCGGGATAATAAGCCCAAGCTCCTCCATATACATAACGTTGCAGCCGATCTTGTCCATAAAATCAATGCGCGCCTCTTCAAAATACCGTATATAATTTGAATGATGAACTATACGCATCTGATCGGTCTCGTAATAATTGACCTTTCTTCTGTACGGCGTCATTTGGCATCTCTCCTTAAAAGCAGACCGTTTTCAAGATCCTTTTTTGCCTGCTCCTTCATAATATAGTGCTGTTTTTTGCCCGTAGCGGTAAGAGGCATTTCGGTAATGAACTTATAATACCTTGGGCATTTGTATTTTGAAAGATCGGGGTGCGCGGCGCAATAGTCATGAAGCTCCTTTATCGTAAGGCTTTCATCATTTTTGATGATATATGCAACTATGACCTCGCCCCTTGTTTTATCGGGAACGGCAGTCACAATGGATTCTTCCACCTTGTCAAATTCGTTTAAGACCTCCTCGATCTGCGAGGGATAGATATTTTCGCCCGAGGATACGATCATATCGTCTTTTCTCCCCGAAACGGTCACATAGTGATTTCCGTCCCATGTTCCAAGATCGCCCGTATACATAAATCCCTTATAGAATTTCTGTTCGGACATTTCGGGGTTGTTGTAATAGGTAAATGTGGATTTTGAAGGCGATGAAATGATTATTTCGCCTACCGAATGCCCGTCGTCGGGTACCAGATCGTCAGGCTCCGCCTTCCTGTCGTCATACACCTTTACAAGCCTTACGTCGTCATCCGTGCAGGCTCTGCCCGCTGCGCCCGACATCTTGGGAAGATCGTACGGTCTTAAAAACGTATTCCAAAAGCTTTCCGTTGTGCCGTAGCCGTTAAAAATATGCGGTGTAAGCATATTCTGAAAACGTATGCAGGCTGCCTTTTCAAGCGGCGCACCCATTGTGATTATGCCGTTTAAGTGCGACAGATCATAGGGGTGATTTTCCTGCCGTGACGCTAAAAGCCCGAGTACGGCGGGAACGCCGATAAGGAATGTGATCTTGTATTTTTCCGCATATTCAAGACAGGTCTTAGGGTTAAATACCCTTAAAATTATTGCCTTTGCACCTGCGTAGAGGGTCGGCGTAAGTCCGCCCGAATGTAAGCCGCCCCTGTGAAACCACGGCGTCATATTCATCGTGATATCAATGGGGGACAGCGGAAAATGCATCATAACGTCATGTGCCGATAGCACTTCATTTATGTTATTTATAGGCGCACCCTTTGGAAGTGACGTTGTACCCGATGTAAAAAGACGTGTTACTTCATCGTAAATATGCGGTCTGTCGTCACGCACAGGCTCATCGGCAGGTGAATCCGCCACAAAATCGGAAAATCTGATATGCCCGTCGGGTATTTGGCTGTCCTCCTTAAAATCAACTGCAATAACCGTCTGCGGCTTGTGCTTTGCAAGTGAAAGAGCGCGTACCGCCATATCCGTAACCTCAGTATCGTATACATATACCTTAGGAGTGTTGTGGTCTAAGAGCTTTGCCGTTTCACCTGCCGCAAGATTGTAGTTTGCAGGTGAGTTTATCGCGCCGAGCTTTTGGGGGGCAAGGTAGCACATCACAAACTCAAATGAGTTTAATAGCTGGTATAAAACCAAGTCATTTTTACCCACACCCGCTTTTTTCAGCGCATTTGCAAAGCGGTTACAGTCCGCATTTAATTCTTTATATGTCCATTCTCTGCCCTTGAGCGGATCAAAAAGCGCAGCTTTATCTGAGAAACGTGTAACGTTTCTCAAAAAACCGCTTATCCATGTAAAGTTATGCTCAAAGGTGTCCTTGAACATCGTAATATCATAAGTAAATTCCATAACAGTTAGTCTCCCTTATATCTTTTTGTTATTATACTTGAATTCTGACCGCCGAATCCAAACGCGTTTGACATTGCAATATTTATCTCCTGCTTTTTCGCTGAGAGAGGCGTATAGTCAAGATTGCAGTAATCATCGGGGTTTTCCAGATTGAGAGTCGGCGGAATAATGCCATGCTCTATAGCCTTTACACAGGCGATAACCTCCGTTATTCCTCCTGCGCCCATCATATGCCCGGTAGCGCCTTTGGTTGATGAAACAGACGGGATTTTATCCTTAAATACCGATTTTATTGCAAGAGTTTCGCAAATATCGCCTTGCGGAGTTCCCGTTCCGTGCGCGTTTATATAATCAATATCATTCGGGCATAAATTTGCGTCGCTTATGGCAAGCTCCATACATTGAGCTGCACTTTCGCCGCTTTTTTCGGGCGCTGTCACATGGTACGCATCATTTGTGTTTGCACAGCCTGCAAGCTCCGCCAATATCCTTGCGCCGCGTTTTTTTTCGTGAGCTTCGGTTTCGAGTACCATAGCTCCGCCGCCCTCGCCTATAACAAAGCCGTCACGCAGCTTATCAAACGGTCTTGACGCACTTTCGGGATTAGGATTTTTTGATAAAGCTTTTGCGTTTGAAAGACTGTATATGACAAGCGGGCATAATACGCTTTCCGCGCCGACTGCTATGACTGTATCCGCTTTGCCCGATTTTATAAGCATTGACGCAATATATATTGCGTCGCCCCCTGAAGCGCAGGCGGTGTTTAAAGTAATGCTCGGACCCTTTATGTTGTAGTTTATCGCAATATTGGCGGCAGAGACATTACCTAAAATTTTTGGTATAAACCGTGGCCCAACCTTCTTGTGTACCGCTTCTGACAGATTTTGCTGTGTACGTGCTATCGTAGTAATTCCGTTTAACGCAGTACCCATAACGATGCCCGTCCGCAAAGGCTCTATTTCAAGCCGTGAGCTTGTAATCGCCTCATACGCTGCGGCATATGCATACTGCATAAATGAATCCGTTTGCCGTATAAGCGTGGGGGACATATAGCTTGCGGCGTCAAAGTCCTTTACCTCGCCTGCAATTTTTACGGCAAGCTCGTCTGCGTCAAATGCGGAAATATGACAAATTCCGCACTCGCCGTTTATAAGCGCCTTGAAATATTTGTTTACTCCTATCCCTACAGGTGTGACCGCACCCATGCCCGTTATTACGATTTTTTGCGTCGTTACCACCTCTTTTTGGTAATAAATAGCTATTGCTTATTTACAAATAGGATTGCATTTGCTATACTAAGAGTATAAACTCATAGGTAATATATGTCAATTACCGTTATAATGCAAAAAATAACAAAAACGGATTGAATAATGCGGAAATAGGATAGATGTATGGATATAAATCATATTGAGTGTTTTTTAAATGTTGCAAAGACGCTGAATTTTTCCGAGGCGGCAAGACGGAGTTATATTTCCCAGTCCATGGTTTCAAGGTATATTGATAAGCTTGAAAGGGAATTGGGGGCTAAACTGTTTGTGAGGAGTAACAGGGAAGTGGAGCTTACGGCTGAGGGTAAAACATTTTTGCCGTATGCCGTCAAGATTTCGGATAATATGCAAAAAGCCAAGTTTGCCGTAAATCAGCTCAGAAGCGGATACGAGGGCAGGATAAAAATAGCCTGTGATTTTGGCGCAGCCGAGTTCGCGACGAAGTGTATCAGGGAATTTTCAAAAAAATATCCGGGTATAGCCATAGAGATTGCCGAGCTTCACGGCGAGGATATAAGCCTTGGCGACGGCGGCTCTGATTTTGTGTTTTTATTAAGGGATATGCTGCCTGAGAACAGTAATACCGATTATTGTGTTACGCATGAAGATACATTAAGCATTATCTGTAACAAATCAATAAAAGGTGTTAAAAAGAGCGGGATTTTAAAGCAGCCGCTTATAATTCTGTCGGAAATTGAAAATCCCATTCTGTATATGGAGATAATGGAGCTTTTTCATACAAAGAGGATAAATCCCGATATTGCGGTAAGACCGCAAAGCATAGAAGCGCTGTTGATTGCGTTAAAAGCCGATATCGGTATATCGATATTGCCGACAGCGGCGGCGCAAAAGCTTGCCGATGATAATATGCTGAATATTCCGCTGGCGGATATTGAAACGTCGCTTGTGTATGCTGCGGCGTGGAACGGTGAAAGCGCAAATCCGGCAGTCGGATTGTTTGCGGAAATAGTAAAGAAATATGCAGGAGGTATGGAATATGTCTATTGAGACCTTGAAAAAATGGATAAGCGAAAGTGATTCGATCGTGTTTTTCGGCGGTGCGGGGGTATCAACTGCGAGCGGAATACCCGATTTCAGAAGCGCAAAGGGGCTTAATAATCAGTACAGCGCCGAAACCATATTATCGCACACCTTTTTTATAAACAAGACGGACGAATTTTACGATTTTTACAAAAGGCACATGATGTATCTTGACGCAAAGCCAAATTCCGTACACTATGCGCTTGCAAGGCTTGAGGAACAGGGCAAACTGAATACCGTTATCACGCAGAATATAGACGGTCTGCACACAAAGGCGGGGAGTAAAAAAGTGCTTGAAATTCACGGAAGTATATACTATAATTACTGTATGGATTGCGGAAAGGAATACAGTGCCGAGTTTGTCAAAAATTCGGACGGAGTCCCGAAATGTACATGCGGCGGCATAATAAAGCCCGACGTGGTATTGTACGAGGAACAGCTTGATAACTATACCTTAAGCATGGCAAACGCATACTGCCAGGCGGCAGATGTGCTTATTGTCGGCGGAACGTCGTTAAACGTACAGCCTGCGGCAAGCCTTATATATAATTATATGGGCAATAAGCTGGTTTTGATTAACCGCGATAAAACGCCTGCGGACAGTTATGCAAATTTAGTTATCCATGATGACATTGTAAAAGTATTTGAGGAGTTGAATTTATAAATGATAAGCATTGAAAGGTATTTTGAAGATCCAAAAAAGTTACATATAGGTACGGAAGAGCCGAGGGCGTATTATATTCCGTACTCAAATGAGGAGGATACGGTAAAGGACCGCAAATTATCGGACAGATATATCGATCTTGACGGTGAATGGAATTTCAGGTATTACAAGAGTCTTTATGACGTGGAGGATCTTGACGATACGCCCGATACCGTAACTGTGCCGTCATGCTGGCAGACGGCGGGCTATGATTATAACCAGTATACAAACGTCAGATACCCCATCCCGTTTGAGCCGCCGTATGTCCCCAACTCAAATCCCTGTGCGGTGTATGTAAGGGAGATAGATATAGATAAGGATAATGATAAATACTACATAAATTTCGAGGGCGTAGATTCGTGCTTTTATCTGTGGGTAAACGGTGAGTTTGCAGGGTATTCCCAGGTTTCGCATTCAATATCCGAGTTTGATATTACCGACAAGCTTAAAAACGGCAAAAATAAATTCTGCGTACTCAATTTAAAATGGTGCGACGGTACCTATCTTGAGGATCAGGATAAGTTCAGAATGAGCGGTATCTTCCGTGACGTATATATCTTAAAGCGTGAGCAAAACCATATCAGGGACTTTTTTATAAAGGCGGATATGTACGGAAATCTCGATATAAGCATAGACGGCGGCTCTGATGTAAGCTGTACGCTTTATGACAACGGCAAAGAGCTTTTTTGTCAAACGGTAAACAAAACCGCAAAAATCAAGGTCGATGATCCCGTTTTATGGAATGCCGAAAATCCGTATCTGTACAAATTGGTAATCAAGACCGAAAATGAGGTGATCGTGCAGCATATAGGCTTCAGGACTGTGGAAACAAAGGACGGCGTTGCGTATTTAAACGGTCAAAAATTCAAGATAAAGGGCACAAACAGGCACGACAGCGATCCCAAAACAGGCTTTACGATATCAGAGGAACAGCTTATGCGGGATCTGGTTTTGATGAAGGAGCATAACATCAACGCTATCCGTACAAGTCATTATCCCAATTCGCCGTGGGCGTATGAAATATATGACAGGCTTGGTTTTTACATCTGTGACGAAGCGGATCTTGAGGCGCACGGTCAGGGACCTGCATACGCCGAATACAGTGCGGTCAGATTTTCGGGGCTTGCAAATGACGAAAGCTTTGCGGATGCGTTCGTTGACAGAATGAGAAGATGTGTTGAACGTGATAAGAACAGACCTTCCGTAATACTGTGGTCGCTTGGCAACGAATCCGGCTACGGCAAAAATTTTGAACGTTCCTTACGCTGGATAAAGGAGCATGATAATACAAGGCTTACGCATTATGAGGGCGCGACACATGCCATTGAAGAGGAGGGCGAAAACTTCAAGGGCGACGTTTCGGAGCTTGACGTGGTAAGCACGATGTATGCTTCCTATGAATGGATAGACAAATACTTTTCGCGTGATAGGGACAAGCCGTATGTGCAGTGTGAATTTATCCATGCAATGGGTAACGGCCCCGGCGGTATAGAGGGTTATCTGAGCCGTATGTACGGAAACGACGGGTACATGGGCGGTTTTGTCTGGGAATGGTGCGACCATGCGATATATTACGGAGAGGAAAACGGCAGAGCGAAATACGGCTACGGCGGCGATAACGGCGAGCGTCT
>CACZPW010000221.1 GCA_902783115.1 uncultured Ruminococcus sp.
CCCCGTCACAAGCACCGCATCGGATACTCTGTCCGTGAGCGTGCCGTGACGGCTTAAACAGTATGTGCCGCCGCTTGAATTTACATATACGGGTCTATCAGGCGATAGGTGTATCTGATATATGTCATCCATATTGATCCCGTACATAAATCTCCGTATGCTTTCGGGAATGTATTTAAGTATCCCATGTAAGCTCTGCTCCTTTATACAGCTTGAAATATACATACCGCAATTCTCCCTTTTTAATATCATTTGTTGTACATGCTTTATCATATTAGAGATAAAATTTTTTTAGAACAAAAAAGTTGACAAACGGCGTAAGCTGTAGTAGAATGGTAAACGTGAATAAAATATCAAAAGATTTGCAGGGGGACCAAAGCGCTTTTTGGGCGCAGGTTGAGAAGATTAAAATCTGACCCTTTGAACCTGTCGGTTAATACCGTCGTTAGGAAGCAAAGTAAAAGTGTTTATGTGCGTTCTTCCGGCGGAAGGGCGTTTTTCTTTTGCAAATTTATGAAAGGATCTGATCTAAAATGAAACAAACCTCAAAAACTCTTATGCTCACAGAGGGCGCAATAATGACAGCGCTCGCAACGGTGCTTAGCTTTATCGTTATCTATCATCTGCCCTGGGGCGGCTCGATAACTCTTTTATCAATGCTTCCCATATGCCTGTACAGTATAAAGCACGGCATAAAAAGCGGATTTTTGGTTGCATTTGTTTTTTCACTCATACAGTTTTTACAGGGTATAGCAACGGGACTTTTCGGCTGGGGACTTACTCCCGCCGCACTTATCGGCTGCATATTATTCGATTACATATTCGCATTTACTTCTCTCGGTCTTGCGGGGATTTTCAGAAATCACGGAACATGGGGCAAGATTTGTGGCATAATCCTTACGCTTCTTATACGGTTTACGTTCCATTTTATAAGCGGCGTTGTAATATTCGGAAGCTTCGGAGAGC
Source organism: uncultured Ruminococcus sp. (assembly GCA_902783115.1). GTDB lineage: Bacteria > Bacillota > Clostridia > UBA1381 > UBA1381 > 12844. The sequence continues at coordinate 967 of CACZPW010000221.1, forward strand.
TTTGGGAGGGCTTTTCCACCGACAATACGCTTCTTTACAGCCTGCTATATAACGGCTCGTATATGCTTCCGGAGCTGATATTTACCGCCATAGGCGCTTTTATACTGTTCAAGATACCTCAGACGCGGAAAATTCTGGGCGTATAATTATTTTTGCAGAAACTTTCCATTATTTTATTGATAAATACGGTCGTTTGTGATATACTCATCGTATGGATATTAAAAATACTGATTTGGTTTTTAAATACAAACAAATGTCGGATTTTGACTTGACGCATATTTTCGACTGCGGACAATGCTTCAGGTTCAACAAAAATCCCGACGGTTCATACACGGGCGTTGCGCACGGGAGGGCATTGACCGTTTTTCAGAACGGTGACGGTATTGTCCTTTGCGATACACCTGAGAAGGATCTTAAAAATATATGGCTTGACTTTTTTGATCTTGACCGCGATTATTCCTATATAAAGAGCATACTTTCTGCCGATCCCGTAATGGCCGACGCAATACGCTTCGGGAGCGGGATACGTATCCTCAATCAGGATCTGTGGGAGTCGATAATATCGTTTATTATTTCGGCATCAAACAATATACCGAGGATAAAGGGCATAATCGAAAGACTTTCGGAAAATTTCGGCAAAAAAATCGAGTACATGGGTAAAACGTATTATTCATTCCCCACTCCCAAGGAGCTTGAAGGAGTTACGGTCGAGGATTTATCGGTTATCCGCGCAGGATACAGGGACAAATACATAGTTGATGCGGTAACAAAATTCAACAGCGGCATTTTGTCCGCAGACTACATAAATTCACTGTCCACCCCCGATGCAAAAAAGGCGCTTATGTCGATAAAAGGCGTTGGGAACAAGGTTGCAGACTGCATTTTGCTGTTCGGAATGAACAGAGCAGATTCGTTTCCCGTTGATGTGTGGATAAAGCGGATAATGGAATTTTGTTATTTTGACGGCAAGGAGCAGTCAATAAAAACGATTTCTGAGTTTGCCGCAAAAAAATTCGGCAACTTCGGCGGATATGCGCAGCAGTATTTGTTTTTCTACGCGAGAGAAAACAGGATAGGAACGGAATAATCACAAGGAGCTATCGTATGATTATAAATTATGACAGAAGCGCAGGCTTTATATGCCCCTTTTGTTCAAGCATCGTAAAGCGTAAAATAAACGCATTCAGCTTCTCGGGCAAAAACGAGATCACACTCACCTGCCCCACGCGCGGCTGCAGGGAGGAATGTGTGACGATCACAAAACGCCCGTCAAAATTCAGGATATCGGTAGAATGCCCCATATGCGGCGATGACCACAGCGTTATGTATCAATCCGAGGCGTTCTGGAGCAAGGAGCTTATTACCTATAAATGTCCAAGCTCGGGTGAAAGCATCTTTCACTGCGGAACGGATAAAAGCGTAAGAAATGCGCTTCAAAAAACGATTGCCGAATATTCCGCGCCATACGATGCCTCACGCTCCGATGCGGATATGATCGCACAAATGCTTGATATCGTGCATGAAATCAAGGATGAAGACAAGATTTCCTGTCAGTGCGGCTCGCATAATATACTTATACGGCTGTCGGATAACAATATACTTCTTACCTGCGGCCGCTGTAAGCGAGTGCGCGTGATAGAGCCGACGGATCAGAATCTTATAATGCTTATAAATGCAGAATCCATAGTAATAGGTAACTAATATTATTTAAATAAATTAAAAATTCAGGAGGTCAAAAAAATGTTAGTTTCAGCTACACAGATGTTAAAGAAGGCTGTCGAGGGCAAATATGCCGTAGGTCAGTTCAACATCAACAATCTTGAATGGACAAGATCGATTCTTCTTACCGCTCAGGAAAACAATTCACCGGTTATTTTAGGTGTATCTGAGGGTGCGGGAAAGTATATGACAGGCTTTAAAACCGTATCGGCTATGGTTTCGGCCATGATCGATGAGCTGGGTATCACAGTTCCCGTTGCACTTCATTTGGATCACGGCTCATACGAGGGCTGCTACAAGTGCATAAAGGCAGGCTTTTCGTCAATAATGTTTGACGGCTCACATCTGCCGATCGAAGAAAACATAGAAAAAACAAGGGAGCTTGTAAAGGTTTCACACGCAATGGGTATGTCTATCGAGGCGGAGGTCGGCTCTATAGGCGGCGAAGAAGACGGCGTTGTCGGCGCAGGCGAGATAGCCGATCCCAACGAGTGTAAAAAAATTGCGGATCTGGGCGTTGATTTCCTTGCGGCAGGTATAGGAAATATTCACGGCAAATACCCCGAAAACTGGAAAGGGCTTGACTTTGACGCACTTGCAAAAACAAAGGCTCTTATCGGTGATCTGCCGCTCGTTCTTCACGGCGGTACGGGTATTCCCGCAGATATGATAAAGAAAGCGATTTCCCTGGGCGTTGCAAAAATAAACGTAAATACCGAATGTCAGTTATACTTCCAGGAAGCAACAAGAAAGTACATAGAAGAGGGCAAGGATCTTCAGGGCAAGGGCTTTGATCCGAGAAAGCTTTTAGCGCCCGGCGCCGAAGCGATAAAGGTCATAGTAAAAGAAAAAATGGAGCTGTTCGGTTCTGTAAATAAGGCATAAATATCTCATAAAAATAATCATAACCACCCGTCAAACGGGTGGTTTGCACTGAGGCTATAAGCCTCTGCTACCGGCCAGCGACTCAAGTCGCTGGCTTTCACCTTTGTTCAAGCCCATTGCCGTTGCCTCTTTCGCCGCCCCTTAAAGGGCTTTCGTACTACCTGCTACCCTTAA
>CACZPW010000222.1 GCA_902783115.1 uncultured Ruminococcus sp.
CCGACTCGTTTACAGCACCGACACCGCCATGGATTACTCTTACTCTTACCTCGTCATTTGAAAGCTTTTCAAGGGACTGGCGTACCGCCTCAACACTTCCCTGAACATCGGCCTTTACGATAATTGCAAGCTCCTTCATATTACCCGCGTCGATCTGCGAGAACAGATTGTCAAGATTTACCTTGACTACCTGATTGAATTTTTCCTCCTGCTGCTCCTGACGTCTTTGCTCGGCAACCTCACGGGCAAGCTTCTCATCCTTTATAACGGTGAAGGTATCGCCGCCCGACGGCGCTTCGCTAAGTCCCAGTATTTCAACAGGCGTAGACGGACCTGCAGTCTTTACACGTCTGCCCTTGTCGTTTACCATCGCGCGGACTCTGCCCGTCGTGGTACCTGCTATGACGCAGTCTCCGACCTTCAAGGTACCGTTCTGGACAAGAACGGTTGCGATAGGACCTCTGCCCTTATCGACTCTTGCCTCGATTACCGTACCCTTTGCGTCACGGTTCGGGTTTGCCTTTAATTCCTGAAGGTCTGCAACAAGCAATACCATTTCCAAAAGTCCGTCGATATTTATCTTTTTCTTTGCCGATATTTCAACGCATACCGTATCGCCGCCCCATTCCTCGGGAACAAGACCGTGTTCGACAAGCATCTGCTTTACACGCTCCGGATTTGCGCCCGGCTTATCTATTTTATTTATGGCAACGATTATCGAAACGCCCGCCGCCTTTGCGTGGTTTATAGCCTCAACGGTCTGCGGCATGATACCGTCGTCTGCGGCAACGACCAGGATCGCCACGTCCGTTACCTGCGCGCCTCTTGCACGCATTGTCGTAAACGCCTCATGACCGGGTGTATCAAGGAACGTGATGACTCTTTCGTTCAATTTTACGCTGTACGCACCGATATGCTGTGTGATTCCGCCTGCCTCTGTTTCGGTAACGCTGGTATGACGGATAGCGTCAAGCAATGACGTTTTACCGTGATCGACGTGTCCCATTACAACGACTACCGGCGGACGCTCGATAAGCTCTTCTGCCTTATCCTCTTCATCGGTTTCCTGGAACAGACGCTCCTCCTTTGTTACAACTACCTCCTGTGTTGCCTTTATACCGAATTCATCGGCAACGAGCATTGCGGTTTCAAAGTCTATGGTCTGGTTCATGGTCGCCATAACGCCCAAACCCATAAGCTTCATAATTACCTCTGCGCCCGTCTTTGCCATTCTTGAAGCAAACTCGGATACGCTTATAACCTCAGGCAGCTCTATCTCGGTAACTACCTTCTTTACCGGCTGCTTTGCCTTCTTCTTTTCGTTCTTCTTGAAATCACGGTCGGCAGCGGCGTTTTTATTCATTCTCTGCTTGTTTCTTTGCTTGTTTTTGCCTCTGCCATCCTCCATATGGACGCGGGAGGTTATAAGATCGTCCTCTATCCTCTCACGGGAATCTATCGTTGTTATATCGATATTCGACTGACGGGTATCGACATAACGCTTTCTCTCCTCGGTTTTTACGATATATTCCTCAGAGGTATTCGATCTGTCCACATTGCTGAGGTCGATCTTCTGACCTGTCTGCTTTTTAGCCTGCTTTTTGACCGGCTTCGTCCTTTTTTGCTTCGGCTCCTCCGCTTTTTCCTGCGGTTTTTCGGCAGCCTTTTCCAAAACGGGCTTCTTTTCCTCAGCCTTTGGCTTTGGCGCCTTTTTCTGAGCTTCTGCCTTTGCCTCTGCCTCAGCCTTTGCTTTTGCCTCCGCCTCGGCTTTTTCCTTTGCCTCTTTTTCGGCTGCCTGCCTCTGCGCCTCTTCCTTTTGGCGCGTCGCTTCAGCCTTTTTAATCGCCTCCTCACGAAGCTCGATTATCTGACTCTCGTCCATTTCGTTGCGGTTTGCATAAACGGCTAAGATCATGCCCGCCTGCTCGTCGCTCAACAAGGCGCCCGAGCTTTTCAAAATCAGACCCAAAGGCTCCATTGCCGCCATAATATCTTTATTTGTAATTTTTATACTCTTTGCTAAATCTCCAAGCTTTATTCCTGCCATATTCTTACCTTCCTTTCATTACTTCGTATATCTTACGGGGTACTTCGCATTTAAAATGCTTTTCAAGTCCGTTTTTCTTTTTTGCGGCGGCTATACATTCATCATTATTACAGATATATGCGCCGCGCCCGAAATGTGTTTTATCAAAATCGGGCTTTACCGTGTTATCCTCTGTATCCTTAACAAACCTGAGCATTTCATTCTGCGGATGCATAGTCCTGCAGGCTACGCACATTCTCATAGGTATATGCTTTCCCATGACCTCACCCCCGCTTTATCATTCGGCAGATATATCTATTTTCCAGCCGGTAAGTCTTGCCGCCAGTCTGACATTCTGCCCCGATTTGCCTATGGCAAGCGAAAGCTGATATTCGGGCACCGTAACCTTTGCGCTGCTGTCTTCCTCGTTTATGACGGTCGATAACACCTTCGCCGGTGAAAGGCTTGCCGCGATATACTCGGCAGGATCCTCACTCCATTTTACAATATCTATTTTTTCATCTCTTAACTCATCGCCAATATTTTGCACTCTTAAGCCCTTAGGCCCGATACAAGCGCCCTGCGCGTCGATATCGGGATCCGTCGAATATACGGCTATCTTAGTCCTTGAGCCTGCCTCACGGGCAATGTTCTTTATCTCCACGATACCGTCTGCAATTTCGGGTACCTCCGTTTCAAAAAGCTTCCTTACAAGACCGGGATGCGTTCTTGAAACCAGGATGCTTGTACCCTTTATCCCGTTTCTTACGTCGCTTACGTAGCATTTTATCATATCCCCGACTCTGTATTCCTCGCCTATGGGCTGCTCGTTTACCGGGAGATACGCCTCGATCTTACCGATGTCAACGTACACGTTGCCGCGCTCTATACGCTCGATCCTGCCCGCTACTATCTGACCTGTTTTTTCGGTAAATTCACTGAATATGATTCCTTTTTCGGCTTCTCTTATACGCTGCGTTATTATCTGCTTTGCGTTTGTTGCCGCAACTCTTGCAAAATTCTTGGGCGTTACCTCGATTTTGATCTCATCGTCAAGCTTTGACTTCTTTTTAAGCTTCTGCGCGTCCTCAAGGCTTATTTCCTCCGCATCGTTTGAGACTTCCTCAACAACACGCTTCTTTGCGTAAACCTTTATCGCACCCTTTTCGGTGTTTATATCCACCTCAACGTTCTGCGCATTATTGAAATTCTTTTTGTACGCAGATACCAATCCGCCCTCTAAAGCGTCGATAATAATCTCCTCACTTATGCCCTTTTCCTTGCATAAAGCCGTTATTGCCTCCAAAAAATCCTTGTTCATTGTTACCTTTCCTTTCTCTTAAAATCTGAACGCTAATTTTATATACACTGCCTGTTTTGTATCTGTTTCAATATCCGTGCCGTCCGAGCATATAACGGCAGTACCGTTATTATATGCCTTTAATATTCCGCTAAACTCCTTTTTCCCGTCAATGGCGGCATACAGCTTTACATCGACCTCTCTGCCGATGTAGTAATTAAACTCACGCTCTGTGACAAGCTTTCTGTCAACCCCCGGAGATGTTACCTCAAGCACATACTTATCGGATATTATGTCGCTTTTGTCAAGCTCCGCCTCGACTGCCCTTGAAAACGCCTCGCAATCGTCGATACCGACGCCGCCGTCCTTGTCGATCGCATAGCATAAGGTGTAATCGCCGTCCTCATTCTTTGCGTATGAAACATCGACCACATATACACCCATATCGCCGGCTATGCCCTCGGACAGTGAAAGTGCCGAAATTTCAATGTCTTTTGTCATATACATACCTCCATTACACGGATTTATACGGAATAAATCAGCCGTGATACAAACGAAAGAGTGGGCTGACCCACTCTTTCTGAATAAATAATATTCAATCTACAGTGCATTATAGCATACACCTTTTAAAAATGCAAGCATTTTTTTGAAAAAATCATTCAAATTTATGAATTATTCCCCCTCAGAGGTTTCCTCATCGGATTCCTCCTCGGGTGTTTCTTCGGATTCTTCTTCTGTATATTCGCTGTAATCCGCCTCAGGCTCATCGCCGTAATACTCGTTTTCCTCCTCGTATGCCGCATCGCTCTGCGAGTTTGCCGATGAATTGCCGCTGTTATCCGCGCCGGCGCTATCCGCATCCGCATTCGGATTGTCAATGGTTATGCCCGATGCGTCATACCCGAACACGCTTTGTATAAGCTCCTGCGTTGCCGGGATATCCACTATCCATACATCACCGTTTGCGGGGTCTGTGCCGTACTCGCCCGGAAGGGTATATGAATGGAAGCAGTCTCCGTTTACGCCCGCCAGATTGCCCGCATACTTTATTACATCCGAGAAGCGTGCATTCGTCTTTATTTCCGATTCAAGCTCCTGGAATATTTCGGGTATCTTCAATATCAAAGCCGCATTGAGC
>CACZPW010000223.1 GCA_902783115.1 uncultured Ruminococcus sp.
AAGACTTATTGATAACTTTATTATGGAGTAGTGTTTAAAAATGGAAATCACGATGCTCAAATCAAAAATACACCGCGCCACCGTAACAGAAGCGGAGCTTGACTATGTAGGAAGTATTACGGTCGATGCCGAGCTTTTGGAAAAAGCCGGCATATATGAGTACGAAAAGGTACAGGTTGTTGATATAAATAACGGAAACCGTCTTGAAACTTATGCAATTTCCGGCAAACGCGGAAGCGGAATAATATGTTTAAACGGCGCGGCGGCAAGATGTGTTTTGCCGGGTGATAAGGTTATTATCATGAGCTACGCAAGTATGAGTGATAAAGAAGCTCGTCTTCATAAGCCGACTGTTGTTTTTGTTGACGGCAATAACAAAATTGTAAAGGTGTCCGGATATGAACGCCATGGAAATACAGAGGATTGACAAACAGTTTTTAGAATGATAGAATAAATCATAGCTTATAACTATGATTGGAGTGAGTGCTGTGAAAATTTCGACAAAGGGAAGATATGCCCTCAGAATGATGCTTGACATTGCAAAAAACGGAGGCACAGAGCCGGTATCATTGAACGATGTTGCAAAAAGAACGGATATTTCACTTAAATATTTGGAGCAGATAGTATCCTTGCTTTCAAAGAACGGACTGTTAAAGAGCCGCCGCGGGGCAGGGGGCGGTTATATTATGACAAGAACGCCCGATAAATACAGCGTCGGAGATATTCTCCGTGCGACAGAGGGCGGCATCGCGCCCGTAAGCTGTCTTGATGATGAGGTAAATATGTGTCCCCATGCAGATACCTGTCCGACGCTTGAGTTCTGGCAGGGGCTTGATAAGGTGATATCCGACTATGTCGATAAAACAACACTTTGGGATATAATAGAAAAAAACCGTATAAAAAACGGTCAGTATGATTACTGTATATAATCGGTATGATTACCGTAATACATATCGCAACATACAGCCGCAAATGAGTGCCGGATCACACCCGTTTGCGGCAATTTTTTTATTTAAAAATTTTTTAAAAAAACTCTTGACAAATGAAAATAATGTGCTATAATTTAAAACATAGTAAACCTATAGGAAATAGGAAAATAGAAAGGTGAGGTAAAAAAATTATGGCAAAGGTATATTCAAAAATCACGGATTTAATAGGTAACACACCGATTCTTGAGCTTAACGGCTACAGCAAGGCGAACGATATTCCGGCAAGGCTTTTGGCTAAGCTTGAATATTTCAATCCTGCAGGCTCGGTAAAGGACAGAGTTGCATTATCCATGATAGAGGATGCGGAAAAAAGCGGTAAGTTGAAAGAGGGCAGCGTAATAATTGAGCCGACATCGGGAAATACCGGTATAGGACTTGCGTCCGTGGCGGCATCAAGAGGCTACAGACTAATTATAACCATGCCCGAGACGATGAGTATCGAGCGTAGGAATCTGATGAAAGCATACGGTGCGGAGCTGGTACTTACGGAGGGCGCAAAGGGTATGAAGGGCGCTATCGCAAAAGCTGAGGAGCTGGCATCTCAGATAGAAAATTCATTTATCGCCGGTCAGTTTGTAAATCCCGCAAATCCAGAGGCGCACCGTAAAACAACAGGCCCCGAAATATGGAACGATACGGACGGTAAGGTAGATATTTTTGTGGCAGGCGTCGGAACGGGCGGAACGGTAACGGGTGTAGGCGAGTATTTAAAGTCAAAGAATCCCGATATAAAGGTTGTGGCTGTTGAGCCCGAGTCATCGCCTGTTTTGTCCGAGGGTAAGGCGGGACCGCACAAGATCCAGGGTATCGGCGCGGGCTTTGTTCCGGACGTTTTAAATACGAAAATATATGACGAAGTGGTAAAGGTTTCAAATGAGGACGCATTCAAGACAGGAAAGGCTATTGCAAATACAGAGGGCTTTTTGGTAGGAATTTCATCGGGTGCGGCGCTGTTTGCGGCAAGCGTTATAGCAAAGCGTCCCGAAAACAAGGGTAAGAACATAGTGGTAGTTTTACCCGATACGGGCGACAGATATTTGTCTACAACAATGTTTTTTGAATAATAATTGACTTTGTATCATATGTTTGATACAATTAGGGCACGGTTATATGGGGCTGTGCCCTTTAAATTTTTGGTGAGGTTTGATTTATGGATAAACGGGCGGTAATTGCTATGAGCGGCGGTGTCGACAGCTCCGTTGCTGCATATCTTATGCAGCGTGACGGATATGATATAATAGGGGTCACATTGCAGCTTTTTGATAATGATGATGTAGGTATAAGGGATAAGACCTGCTGTTCGGCGGACGATGTTATGGACGCAAAATCTGTTGCGGCAAGGCTTAATATAAAGCATTATACCTTTAATTTCAAGGACGATTTTAGAACAGAGGTAATAGACAGGTTTGTAAGCGCCTATGAGAACGGCAGAACGCCGAATCCCTGCATAGACTGCAACAGGTATATAAAGTTTAAAAGGCTTTTGGAGCGTGCCGAGGTGCTGGGGTATCCGTATGTTGTAAGCGGGCATTATGCGCAGGTGATCCACGGCGGTGAACGCCCGGTACTTAAAAAGGGCAGGGATCATAAAAAGGATCAGAGCTATGTACTGTATTCACTTACAAAGGAACAGTTAAAGCATATCATTTTGCCGCTTGGCTCTATGACAAAGGACGAGGTGAGAAGTATAGCCCTTGAAAATGATTTTGTCAACTCAAAAAAGCGTGACAGTCAGGATATATGCTTTGTGCCGGATGGAAAATATGCGGAATTTATAGAACAGTATACCGATAATACCTATCCCGACGGTGACTTTGTGGATTTTTCGGGAAATGTATTGGGGCGGCATAAGGGGATCATACGGTATACCAT
>CACZPW010000224.1 GCA_902783115.1 uncultured Ruminococcus sp.
CTTCCCCCGTAATTGTCCGCAGAGCGGCTCCGCATTGCAAGCAATGCTCTGGGGGAAGGTGTCAAGCTATTTAAAATCGCTTTGCGATTTGCATTGCTTTGCAATGCCGTGTGCTTGACGGATGAGGGGTTATTACGGCACAATTCATGCCGTCAGGCAATTCATTTCATTGCAAGGCAATGAACAAAGAAAGGGAACATTATGTACGAGGTAAAGAAAAGGATCGAGATAAGCGCGGCGCACAGGCTTAGCCTTGACTACGAATCAAAATGCACGGAGCTTCACGGACATAACTGGATAATAGATATTTATATGCGTTCAAAAACGCTTAACGGAAACGGTATGGTTGCGGATTTTACGCTTATAAAGAAAAAAATAACGGATAAATTCGACCATAAGGTAATAAATGACGTTGTTGACTTTAACCCGACGGCGGAAAATCTGGCAAAATATATCTGCGATGAGCTTGCGCCGCTTTGTTTCCGGGTAGATGTATGGGAGAGCCGCGATAATATGGCGGCGTATATAGCTAAATGAAAGTAGTTGAAATTTTTGACAGTATTGACGGTGAGGGAATACGGACTGGACGTGCGGTAACGTTTGTCCGCCTTGCGGGCTGTAATTTAAGGTGTTCCTACTGCGACACCGCATATGCCCTATCAGGCGGCGATCCGGAATACGAAGAACTGACCGTTCCGGGAATTTTGGACAGGGTGCATTTTAAATATGTGACCTTGACGGGCGGCGAGCCGCTTATCCATAAGGGCGTCAGGGATTTGATCGCATCGCTTACAAAAAGGGGTATCGAGGTAAACATAGAAACAAACGGAGCTGTGGACATTTTGCCGTTCCGCTGTGATAATATGTTTTTTACCGTCGATTACAAGCTTCCCTCAAGCGGCGAAGAAGCTATGATGCTTTGGGACAATTTTGAGCATCTGACAAAAAACGACGTGGTAAAATTCGTTGTGGGAAGCGATGAAGACGTAATAAAAATGCGCGAGGTCGTAAAAAAGCTCAATGCATTTTACGGCGCCGGTCTGCCGCATATATTTGCAGGCGCGGTATTTTCGGAGTATCCGCCCGAAAAGCTTGTTGAGGATATTTTGGGGAATGAGGAGCTTCATAACGTGCGTATGCAATTACAGATACACAAATATATTTGGGATCCCGGCAAAAGAGGAGTATAAGTCTGAATAAATTCAGACAGGTAAGAGGTTATAAGAAATAGTGAATAGGTAAGGTGCAAAATACTCATGTATTTTGAATTATTCGTATTGTTTTGTACCCCGGAAAGGAAGATTTGCAAACCATGAAAAAGGAATTTGACCATGAAAGAATAAAAGAGGCGGTGCGCATACTCATAGAGGAGCTTGGCGACGATCCCGAAAGAGAGGGACTAAAGGACACTCCCGACCGTGTCGCAAGAATGTTTGACGAGGTTTTTGAAGGGATGCGCTATACCAACGATGAGATAGCGGATATGTTCAACCGCTGTTTTGAGGCGGAAAAGAGCCGCGATCTGGTGCTTGTAAAGGATATTGAGGTGTTTTCGCACTGCGAGCATCATCTGGCGCTTATGTATAATATGCACTGTCACGTCGGCTATATCCCCAACGGCAAGGTCATAGGTCTTTCAAAGATAGCCCGCATCTGCGATATGGTCTCAAAGCGTCTGCAGCTGCAGGAGCGGATCTGCTCGGATATCGCAGAGATAATACAGAAGGTGTGCGGTACCGAAGACGTTATCGTAATAGTCGAGGGCGAGCATAGCTGTATGACGGCGCGCGGCATCAAAAAGGGCGGCGCAAAAACAAGAACTGCGGCAATAAGAGGACTGTTTGACACAGACCATGAGCTGAGAAACGAAGTATACAATTTGTTAAGGTAATGAGGATGGGATATGTTAAAGGATAAATTCATTATACTGGGTGTAACGGGCGGCATAGCGGCATATAAGATGCCCAATCTTGCAAGAATGCTGATAAAGGCAGGCGCGCAGGTACAGGTTATCATGACGGAGAATGCGGCAAATTTCATAACCCCGTTCACTTTTGAAACGCTTACAAAGAACAAGTGCCTTACAGACACCTTTGACAGGAATTTTACTTACAGCGTTGAGCATGTATCAATAGCAAAGCGCGCGGACTTGGTCGTTATCGCGCCCGCAACGGCGAACGTTATCGGGAAGATAGCATCGGGTATCGCCGATGATATGCTTACCACAACCGTTATGGCGTGCAAGTGTAAAACGCTTATTGCGCCCGCGATGAATCATAATATGTATCATAATCCGATAGTTGAGGATAACATCAAAAAGCTTGAGGGCTACGGCTATGAGTTCATCGGCCCCGATACGGGTATGCTTGCAAACGGCGACACCGGCGACGGGCGGCTTGTAAGCGAGGAGGCGCTATTTGAGAGGATAGACACTGTGCTCTCGGATAAGGATATGCAAAAAAAGCGTGTTCTTATAACCGCCGGCGCAACCAAGGAGGAGCTTGATCCGGTAAGGTATATAACAAACCGTTCAAGCGGGAAAATGGGACTTTCGCTTGCCCAAGCTGCGGTAAAGCGCGGCGCGGACGTTACGGTGATAAAGGGCGAAACGACTGTGCCGTTCCCGGGATATATAAAAACGGTCACGGTAAAGAGCGCGGAGGATATGTATAATGCGGTCATGTCGGTACCGGATTTTGATATTTACGTATCGGCGGCGGCGGTTGCCGATTATACGCCCGTTTCAAGGGCAAAAAACAAGCTCAAAAAATCGGACGGCGAACTTAGCCTCCCGCTGAAGCGGACAAAGGATATACTTCTGGCGGTTTCAAAAAACAAAAAGGACGGACAGTTTATATGCGGCTTTTCAATGGAAACGGAAAATGCGCTGAAAAATTCGCGCCAAAAGCTTGACAGGAAAAAGCTTGATATGATAGTCTGCAACGACTTAAACGACGAGGGCGCAGGCTTTGGCACGGACACAAACGTCGTTACGGTTATAACGGCGGATAAGGAGCTTAAGCTTCCGAAAATGACAAAACGAGAGGTTTCGGACAGGATTTTTGATTTGATTTTGGAGGAATTAAAATGAAAAAGATTTTTGGGATTTTAACCCTTTCTTTAACGCTGCTGTTTGCCGCACCCGCAATGGCTGAGGATATAAGCGTTGTGCTTGACGGCGTTAAAATAGAGTTTGACGTACAGCCGCAGATAATGGAGGATTACACTATGGTGCCGATGCGTGCGGTATTTGAGGCGCTTGACTATGACGTGATATGGCAGGGCGATATAAACGCGTTTGACAGGCAAAGCGACAGGTTTATTTATATGGCGATAGGCGCGGATAAAATGCTTGTGGGAAACGAATCCGAGTTTTACGGGCAATCTGACACTCAGCAGTATTTATACGATCATTCGATCGAGATACCAAGACCTGCGGTTATAATAGACGACCGCACGCTTGTTCCGGTGCGTGCCATATCCGAGGCAAGCGGATTTAAGGTTGACTGGGACGGCGATACCAAAACGGTCATAATCAAGTCCGACACGGGCGCTTACGGCGTAACGGACGGGGAAATAACCGAATACTATAAGAATAATTATTACAGGGCAAAGCATATTTTAGTCGATAATGAAAAGCTTGCAAACGAGCTGTTAAAGCGTGCGAAGCAGGGCGAGGACTTTGACAAGCTGGTAAAGGAATACGGCACCGATCCCGGTATGGAACAGTACCCCGAAGGCTACGTATTTAACGACGGCGATATGGTTGAGTCTTTTGAAAACTGCACAAAGGAGCTTAAGGAAAACGAGATCGGTCTTTGTAAAACCGATTACGGCTATCATATAATATCAAGAGAAGCCCTGCGTGATGAGGATATGGAAGATGTAACATCTGAGATCAGGCATATTATCATCTCAAAGAATTTGGGGAAAGAAGGATAATAAAATTTGAAGCGTAATTATACCCCCGCATTATGCGTGCTTCTGGGCGCAACTATGTGGGGATTTATCGGTATTTTTGTAAATCATCTGCCCGGCGCCTCCGCCTTTGAGCTTTTGGCGGCAAGGAGTGCGGTTTCGGCGCTCGGCCTTTTTATATACATAGTAATAACAAACAGAGCGCTTTTAAAAATAAACATACGTGATATTTGGCTTTTTATCGGTACGGGAATAATAAGCTTCGGTGCATATACCGTATTTTATACCGCCGCCATACGCCTTACATCAATGTCAACGGCTGTAGTGCTTCTGTATACCTCCCCGATATTCGCCACAATTTTATCGGCGCTGTTTTTTAAAGAACGCATAACGGCGCAAAAGGCGGCGGCGGTAGCGCTTGCGTTTTTGGGCTGCGCGCTTATCTGCGGCTTTACAAAATCTCCCGTTTTGGGTATCGTGTCGGGAATTTTATCCGGCTTTTGCTATGCGCTTTACAGCATATTCGGCGCGGCGGCGGTAAAAAAATACGATTCGCTCACCGTCACGTTTTATACCTTTGTGTTTGCGTTTTTATTCTCCGTTCCGTTTGTAATGCGCGGCGGGGCTTGGGACTTTCCGGTATCGGGCAAGACTGCCGCATGGCTTTTGGCGTATGCTTTTGTGTGCGGACTGCTCCCGTATCTTTTATATACCTACGGGCTGTCAAAAATGCCGCCCGCAGAGGCGGCAGTCATTGCGTGCATAGAGCCTGTCGCCGCAACGCTCTTGGGTACGTTTGTTTTAAAGGAAAGCATTACCGTAACGCAAGGGTTGGGTATAGCGTCGGTACTGCTTGCGGTGCTGATACTGCAAAAAAGACAGCAAAAAAAATCGGGTTGACGCCCGATTTTTTTATGTGCAGCTCCGGCATGTTTTTCCCGCCGGTTTTACAGTAGGGGCGGATATTATCCGCCCGCCATTTACAACCAATGCGGGAAGATACTATCTTCCCCTACTTGCAGTGTTAACTGCAAATTTCACTCATGCGTAGCATGAATTTCACATTTTGTCAAAGGCAAAATATTTCATTGCAATACCGGTAACGCTAAGTTGACGGTATTGCCGGTAGAAAGCCTTCCCCCGTAAGTGTCCGCAGAGCGGCTCCGCATTGCAAGCAATGCTATGGGGGAAGGTGTCAAGCTATTTAAAATCGCTTTGCGATTTGCATTGCTTTGCAATGC
>CACZPW010000225.1 GCA_902783115.1 uncultured Ruminococcus sp.
AAAAACGAAGTCAGTATGTTGCTTAAATTTAATATTTATACCATAGGCACTCTTTTTTGTGCTGTCTGTACAAATTGGGGCAGTTCATTTATACCGTAGTCCTTTTTTAGTACATTAATTCATAGTTTGATTTTATATTGGTTAAATGAGCTATCAAATGGAATTTTAAAACATTCCAAATAATTTTTGAAATTATCCTGCACCGGCAGGCAGGTATCAATTAAATATCCTTTAATTATTTACTCTACTTCTTTGATGGTGATGTCATCAAACCATACTGACTGCAAGACTTCTGCTCCTGCCGAGGAGGTATCAAGTCTCGGTGTGAAATAACTGATTACGCTACCCTCGTTTGGAACAGTGTAGACAGCAGTTATTTCGGTCCAGTCATCTGCGCTTGAGTTGTATTGAAGCAGGTTCTTTGTGGAATCATCACTATCTCTTACAATCCATTCACCT
This sequence comes from uncultured Ruminococcus sp., assembly GCA_902783115.1. Lineage (GTDB taxonomy): Bacteria > Bacillota > Clostridia > UBA1381 > UBA1381 > 12844. The sequence continues at coordinate 460 of CACZPW010000225.1, forward strand.
GCACCGTTTTTAACACCGAATGAAATTCTTACTTTCGACCCTTCATACAGATTTTCCGTCTTGATCCATGCGCTGATCCTATAAGTTTTTCCGGGCTCAACCTCGAAGTCATCGTGTCTGAAGCCTCGCCAGTTTGAACCTGAGCCGGGATCTGTTTCAAGCTTCATGGAAACTGCGCCGTTTCGCACAACAGTCTTATCAAAGGAGCATTTTGTCTTTTGTGCCGACCATGCCGTTGATGAAGATTCCATATCTCCATTGCTCAGGGAAACGCCTTGTGCCGTCTCGGTGGCAACAGGCTTTGCGTAGTCGGGGATCTGTGCAAATATCTCTACGAGTTGGCTGTCGTTATTCCATACGACGGTAGCACCAAAGCTTTCGCTGATAAAGCGAATAGGAACCATAGTTTTTCCATTGATATTTTTTGCGGGAACATCCAGCTTAACAGGCTTATTGTCAATATAAGCGGTAGGATCGTCGGGCCTTACTGAGATCGTATGGTCATATCTGGTGCCGGTTACCGTTTGCGTTTGCGAATCCCAGTCTATTTCCACGCCGAGCGCTTCAAAAACAGAGCGGAAAGGAACAAGTATCCTGTCGTTAACATTAACGGCGGGTTGGTTAAATGACATATACGAGCCGTTAAGTTTTACATTTATACCCTGTAATTTCTTGTTATTACGGGTAACTTTCCAACTGTTATCGGGAGGTAACTCAACCGAAACCCAACCGGTGTCAGTTTTGAAGCTTACCAACGAGTCGCGGACAAGGTCTTTTTGAATTACAATGGATTTTGCAATTTCTTCTCCTGTTTTTTGATCGTTTAAATTCGGTGCAAGAACAGTGATAAAATTCATTGGCGTGTTTTTGACCATGGTTGTTTTAAGATAAGTCGTATCTGCACCGATAACAGATTTCAGGTGTCCTATTTGAGCCCCATCTTTTTGACCGTACATAACAAACATTCCGTTTGTTGCACCCTCACTGTCTGAGGAATTTCTGTACCACTTCTTTTCGCCCTTTTGCAAAAACCAGTTAGCACCGCTTTCTTTTACATTATAAATGTTAAACAGCGGGCCGCCTATGAAACCGTCTGCCGTTTCGCTTGGAGTGACTGTATCCTGAATGATCGCATAACCCTCTTCTGTAAGAACTATTCTTCTCTCAACGGTGGAGCCCTTTTTGATATGGTCGTTTAGCTTGAATGATGTATATGTGTCCTTTCCGGAATTTTCAACCATTTCATCAGTCATGTAGCCGTTGTCGTTAAACAGTTCTCCGGGAGCAATTTGGATATAACAGTTTCCGTAACCGTCAAGCGTCGCATTTGTCACCTTAGATTCATCGCATTTGTTATCCCATATACGGAATATGCTCCACAATGCCGTAGTCGTATCACCGACGGGTGTTTCTGTTTTCCAATCCCACTTGATGTGAGTGTATTCATTCATACTGATTTTAAGATTTGTTGTCGCATTATAGAATACGCTGGAGTCGTCAATGGTTATTTTCATCATGTGATCACTTTCGTATCCGCCGGCTACATTTTCAAACGGAGAGTCGCTTCGCTTAAAGTTTCCGACCCCGCCGTCCTCAAAGTCATAGATCATACGGGTTCCCGCAGGACCTTCAAGGCGTATATTGTCAATATAATACCATATTTCGGGATTAGACTCCCTTGATAAACGCAGTGAAATAGAATCCACATCCCGCATGGACGCATCGCTGCCGTCACTTGGCGGGAGCGCACTTAAATCCAACTCATCGTGGTACCATACGCCTGTGCGACCGCGTCCCGGATTTTGCTTATTGCCGGGTGATTCGTCAAAGGGGTAGTAGCCTGCGTCGTCCATAAAGAACGGCACATTCTGATACCGCGGATCCACAAATCTTCTGGTCAGGGAATGATATAGTGGGATGTTATCGTATTCATAGTATACCACCGAACCCTTGGCTGCGGGATGTGAATGGCTTATACGATATTTTGGGTTGTCGACCATAATAAACGGATTTCCGTCAAGTTTAGAGGAACGCATAAGGATTTTTGCAGTTGCGTCCTTTTGATTTTTGTAGTTTCGTGTTGAAATTGTTGCAGCCTCTTCATTTAAGTATGCTTCATCGTATAAATCGGGAATGTCAAACATTTCGGTATCAACGAAGAAGTCCGACAATCCATTTTTTATAGCCCAGTCATATAAATGTCTTGCTGCATAGGCAAAGGTGGGATCCTCATAGAGGTTTGCACAATACTCAAAAATATAGATCCAGTCCATTGCCCTGCCGTAGAAATCGTCGCCGTATTCGGGCATAGAGCCGTTGGGGGCGAGCTGATCGCGGAAACGGGAGAACATTTTTTTCATTCCATCGTCTTTTAAAAGCTCGGGCTTTCCGTCGATTTCCGCCCAGCGGATAATATCACGCATCATAACGCCGTTGTAGTCACCTGCATCTTCCTGCATATCACGGTCTTCATACCAATAATCCCATAATTTATCGAGCCAATCCCGCCATTCCTGCCACTTAGGTGATTCGGGAAGAGCCCGGATTGCATACGATACACCAACGGCACGGGCAATGATCTGATTATGGGAATCCATCAAAGAGGAGCGGAAAAACGAATCCATATATTGGTTGATAATCCGGGTTTGCTCAGGCGTAACGAGCCCCAACTTTTTTAATTCCCAATATGTTTGCATGAGGTAGTTACCTGAAAAGAAATCGCCGCCGTTGTTTGACAGAACATTTTTATCTGCTGCCATAGCCTCGCAGTCCTGACTAAAGAAATTCACGGCGTCATTAAGATATTTCTTGTCGTGGGTGTAGAGGTAGTATCTTATTGCGGTATTGCATTTCCAACGGTGTGAGTTTTTTCCGGATAGCATATAATCATAGTTTTCGAGCAGATAGCTGATATAATCAGGCTTTTCCGTAATTGCAACGCTTTTCATGGGCTCTGCAAAAATCTGTGTGGGCAATACCGATAGGCAGATCGCCGTACTGATAATTAAAGCAATTAGTTTTTTCATATGATCGTTCCTTTCATTTCTTTAATCCGGATATGTAAGCTCCGGTTTTTGACCTGTGTAATAGGGCGGCTTAAGATAAGCATATTCCCTTGTATAGGCTTCAGAATAAGTAGGCGGATAAAAATTCAGTATCGGATTTTGGCAATCAAAAGCAAATGACGGCAAGCTTTCCCCGTATTCATTTACCGATGTCACATAATATACGCCGTCACCGTCTGTCTGCACGGCATTTTCCTTGCCCGCATACAGGGGTTTTGCCTGTCCGTCTTTATACAATCTGTACTCAATAGCTCCGTATACTTTGCCCCAGCTTGCTCTCTTTTTGTATATCCGCAGCCCGGCCGGCGCCTCAGGAACATCAGATATGGGGAAATACGGATACTCGTTTGAATATTCACTTGAAACGGAGCCGTTTATGCCCCTCATTCGCAAGACAGCTTTTTGCTTCAGGGTGAAGATACTCTCCTCTGAAATTTCGGTAAAGCCGGTACCGTCCGTACTGTATTCAAAGATATGCCTGTCGGCACCTATTGACGGCTCATATTCAAGCTTTCTTCCGCATACTCCGAGTATGACAGGCTTTGACGGCGTCATAACCGCATCGGTTATCTCAATTATATGCGTACCGCACGGTAGATCCGACAAATCGAATACAGGCTTAAAATCAACATATACAGGAGCTTTTGTACCACTTGTTTTTAATTTTCCGCCAGGTGCAACATATATTTTACCGTAAATCCTGTCTTTAGTAAATGTCAGACACAGCGATACATTCCTTGTCTGTATCGAAAAACCGCCGATGCAGACACTTGTTCCGTCAATCACACTGACAGTTATATCAGAGTTGACATTTTGCCGTATAACACCGACTTTTCCGACAAATTCTATGTCCCCGCATTTAAAGGTATGTATATCGACATCGTTTATGATATGATCCGTAAATCCGATTCCCGTGACGATACAGCCGTAATCTGCGTAACTGACATCAAGATCATGTAAGTGGCTTACGACTGCCATACAATCGCCGCTGCCTTCAAACCACTTACCCTTACTCTGCGGAGTGAAATGCTCGGTCATGGCGTAATTTTCAACCGCAAACCGATTCATTGTGATACCTTTTACAAAATGTATAAAAGGATATTCGTCTTCTTTTCTCACAAACCATGAGAACCTCGTGCACACATTAGGATGTGAAACGGCATCGTATGTTACAATATAGTCGCCGCCTATCATAAGCACACTTCGGTATTTATACTCAGGGTAGGAGTATACCATTTTACAGTCAGAAGTAATTTTCTGGTATTGTATTTCGCCAAGCGCCAGAAGCGGCTCGGAAAGAGTATTTTGACCGATTGAGCGGTACCGGTGTTCCTTCCAGACGCCAAAGCAGGTCGAAAGTGATGCATCGTCCGCACGCCTGTCCCCGGCGTTTTCCTTGCCGTTATAGGAATAGCACTTTTTGTTTGCATAATAGAATATAGTGCCGCAGCCTCCGTCATTTGCAAACCCCCAACGGTAGTTTGGACCGGCATCGATCTGCTGCAGATGTACCGACATTTCCTCAGATGTATAGGGCTTGTACCGCATAACACTGCCATAGCCCGTGTATTTACGGCTTTCAAGCTCAGGTCGGGAAAATATTGTGTCCTCATCGTAGAGATAGCTCCACTTAATATGTTTTTCGTTTGCTTCCGGAATAAAGTCTGTGCTGTCTTTTGTTATATAGTATATATTGTCCGCAAGCAACGGGTCAAAGTTTTTAAGCTGTTGTGCAATAAGCCTGAACACCTTGGGAATGGGGCGCAGAGCAGAATGTGCACCCTGAGTGCTAAGCATCCGTAGCTCCCGTCCGTCGATTGCGGTTGGTGCGGATGACAAGCCTATAACCCATTTGGCTATTGCTACGACACGGTCGTTTACCATACGCGCTTTTCCGTCATAATGCGCTTTTAAAAGTGCAGCCGTCAAAGCTGAGGGTCCTAAAAACGCCCATGTATAAATCCCGATTGCCTCCGTCCAACGCCCACCTGATGCGTTCCAGGATTTCACAGCCGGACGCGTATGATAACGGGTGTTGAGGTCTATAAATTTCTCGAAAATATTCGCAAACAGCCACGCATCGGGATGCTCGGGAAATAAAAATGCCATTAGTGCGGGAATACATTTAATGTCCGTAAGGAAATTAGGATGCCCTCCTAACATATTCCGCATCGGTATCGCTTCCTCACCTGCACAGACATACGCTGTTATCAACAGTAAAGCGTTTACCTCTTTTAGCTGTTTTGGGGAAAGATCTTTATAAAGCCTTAAATAGCTGTCACAGAGGGTATCGTATACCGTGCGGATCTCCACCGCTTCAAATGTATACGGACGCTCGTGAAATTCCTCTGTTCCCTTCGTCGCAATGGCTGTTCTGCCGGTTGAAATGACAAAATTGTATAATTCATCCGCAGTATTGAGTGATTTATCGGGGAAGCAAATCGAATCGGGATGCTTCCCCTCGTATGTAAGCTGCCAGTCCTTGACCTTGTTAAGATTTAAGGTTACATATCTGTTATGCAGATATGCGGTATAGGTAGTAGGAAAGGCAGTCAGTTTTTTTGCTTCGGCGGGAGATACTCCCATTTCTTCGAGCTTTGTCTTTAAATTTTGTAAAAATCCAAACCATTCCGTATCCTTCTTTCGCGAATAGCAGCTTACGCAGACGCTTCGCTTACCGGAGGCAATGGGCAACCGCCAGATAACAGTATTGTTTTCATAATAGTAATGACCTGCAAGGGTATCACCCGCCGCCCATATTTCATACTGACCGTCGTCCCAATTTTCGTTTCCGTTTACAAATATTCCGAGACTGTTGCCTGTGTTTTCATCCCAATATGCGCCGCAGGGGCGGATCGAATATCCGAAAAACGGTGCGTAAGGAGCAAGGCGTATGGCATCACCGTCGTGTCCCACAGAGTCTTTGGCGTGCAGGCTTCCGCCCTGAAATCTCGGATCCTCGCCATAGTAGCAGTGGCAGGGGTTGTCCCAAGCCCTGCGCCACGGATAGTCGCCGTAACGGTCGCTTCTAAGCTGCCATTCACCGTCAGGCCATGTACTCATATATTTATGTGTAGCGTTAAAATCAGTCCAAGTATATTCTAATTTGATACAATCGTCGGGTGTAATACCGTCTGCCGTTTCCCAAAGCTCAACAAAGTCGTAGCCTGCGGTTATTTTTACAGTAGCGGAATATATTTTTCCTGCTCCGAAGCCATATCTGATTTCATATTCGGCAAACACCTTGCCGAATATTTTTTCATTCACTGAAACAGATCCTGCGCAGGGGGCGTTTATAAAATTATCGCCCATCCATTGTCCTTCCCTGCATATACATATAATGGGAGCGGGAGTTTTGGAATACGATATATCATTTCGTGGGATTTTTATGCTCAGACTGCCGTTAGAGAGAATTATTCCGTCATCGCAGATCGTTTTTTCGATTCCGTTACTGCAGGGAGTGTGCCCTCTTTTTACGGTAAATGATTTCTTCTGACCGGGCTGAAGATCGGATAAAAAATACAGCGTGCCCATATCGGACTTATTATAAACAAGCTGACAGGGAATGGCTTCTCCGTCCTCATTGTAAACGCTCAGCTCTGCCTCATGGCACGCCGAGAAATCAAGGGGATATCCGAGAAGTGTCTTGGGCCAGGCAAATGCAGGGTGCTCCAAAGGGTTTTGCAGAGTTATTACCAAGCCGTCTGAAAACTGTTTAAGATCATTCATTAAAAAAACTCCTTTCTGCCGCAACCGTGTGCGGACACAATATAATTCCCGATACTACAATTATATTATATAGCAAAATTTATTTCTTACAAGACAAATAATTAAACATAATAAAAAAATATTCCTGATATTTGTAAAAATGAGTTACTATATTAAATTACTTGTATTGACTGATAAGTTTTGCAATGCTAAAATAAAATCGTTAAAGTGACACAATTAAATTTTGATATGGGAGGGTTTACATTGAAAAAGACACGTATCAGTAAAATTCTTTGCCTGTCGTTATGTGCATCCATGGTATGTCCGTATATGACGGCAAGTGCGCAAACGCAGTACGGCACAGTAGAACTTATAAACAACGGCGGCTTTGAAGCTGCGGATGCTGAGGATTTTCCGGCGGGATGGAGTTCCAACGGTAAAAATTTACTTTTGGGCGGAGATTTTGAAACGGGAGATGCCGCGCTGACCTCTGTAGGTACAGCGGCTACGGGAGAAACCTTAAGATGGGCATCGCCCACTACAGGTACAAATGATATTTCCATAGTCCGAGCGTCGGAAGAAGAAAAGAGCGAACATGGAGATTACTATGCAAGAATGCGCTTTACAGCTCAGAACTGGGGCGGTCTGGGATATCCGAATCTCAGTAAGACCTCCAATTTGCTGAATGTAGCATACGGCGGTGAGTATCTGTTTAAAGCAGATTACAAGGTAAGCTCGACCGATGCGTTCAATGCTGCAACGATGAGCGCGTATTATATGGTGACAACGGCTCAAAGTGCAGAAAAAAATACAACGATGTTTGAACCGGTTTTTCCTAATAAAAGCAGTATGCCGTCTACACAGTGGCAGGAGTTTTCAACAAGCTTCACTGTTATAGACAGACCTGAAGGCGAAAATTTACAATATGACCCGCCGTGTGTATCAAGATTTCAATTCAGATATGGCGGCAAGCCTGTAATCGGTGCAGGCGAAAGTGCCGACTTGTTTGCAGATAATATCCGGCTTGAAAAGCTTGGGCGCACATCGTCAGAGTATAGCGCTTCGGGTAGCAGATCCCTTAAAATCGTCGGATACGCAGACACTGAGGACGAAATTTGGGAATCCGGGCAGGCAGAGGTTGAGCCGGGCGAGGAAATTGATGTTTCGGCAAAGGTATTGTCCGAAACTGTTGCAAAGTATACCGCTAACGGTGTCGAATACGAAGGTAAAATCAAAATATCTGCCGTATTTGACGATGGAAGCGAGGCAGAGATCGGAAGTATTACTCAATCCGGTAATGATTATGTAACGGTATCGGACGCCGTTACAGTTCCGCAATATGCGTCAAGGATGAATATAAGGATCACATTTACGGGCGAGGGAATCGCATATATTGACGATGTGAGCGCAACGGCACAGCGCGAAATTGCCGATATAGCAGTGCCGGAGGACTATAAAAACATAATTGCAAACGGCGGCTTTGAAAACTATGACAGCCATGATTTCCCGGTAGGATTTTCTTCGGCAGGAAAAAATCTTATCGCAAACGGTGATTTTGAAACCAACAGTCTCGAATGCGGTAAGGATTTAAGCGGCACAAGAACGCTTACATGGGCAAAGGCGGGCTATGTTTCCGCTGTTACGCTTGAACAAAACTGCCAAAGCGATTTGGCAGCTTACGGAAACTATGCCATGAAAATGCAGTGGGGTGACACAAAATGGGGCGGTGCCGTACTTCAGCATGACGCAAACGGCATTTTCCGTCTCTCTTACGGAAACAGCTATATTTTAAGAGCAAGTATAAAATCCGCTACTGAGAATGATTTTATCTCAAATGCACAAAGATTTCAGTTCAATGTAAATGTCGGCGGAACAGACAATATAGTTGATGAGAGCACATGGGTACCGTCTACACAGTGGCAGGAATATTCAGCCGTATTCTCGGCACCTCAGAATGCGGGTTTTGCCGGCAGGTTACAGCTAAGAGGCCGTACGGCTAATACTGCAGGGTCTGTTTTATATGCTGATAACATCAGTGTTGAGAAAACAAGCCGTACAGATTCTGCGGAGAAGAACACCGGAGATCGCTCTCTTCGGATTGACGGTTATGCCGATTCGGACGGTGCAGACGAGGTTTGGACATCCGAAACGGTCGGCATAAACGGCGGAGAGGATGTTTATTTCGGGCTGTCTTACAAGAAAGACAGCATAACCGCAGGCGCAGGCGCAAGACTTGTCTTTGTCGGTGCATCGGAAAGAATACTCGGTACGGAAACGGTTGATTTGGGAACAGGCAGCAAATCAATATGGCAGCAGCGCATCGTAAAGGCTATAGCTCCCGAAGACGCGGAGTGTGTATATGTTGAAATTTATCTAAAAGAGGGATCCGGTACTCTGTGGACGGATGATGTCTTTGTTTCGGTCAGAGCAGAGGAGGAGCATGAGAACGTCATTGTTCCCGACCAAATCATTAACATTGTCGGAAACAGTGGATTTGAAGATGTTGACGGCAGACTGTTCCCGACAGGCTGGACTTCTGACGGGCAGAATCTGATCAAAAACGGAGATTTTGAAGATGAGGCTTACTGGTACGCTGCCGGAGCATCGGCATCGGGAACCCGTGAATTTGCGTATTCAAGCGATAGCCCCGACGGTACAACGAGCGGTAATCTGAAATGGACTGAGGCAACGGGAAATGAGGAATGGGGTTGCATGGCATACCGTGAAGGTCAGGGTACGCCTGCTGCCGCTTCGATACCGGTTGCCCTGGACAGTGATTACTATGTAGCTATGGACGCCAAACTTGGCGACAATATAAAGGGAAACAACATCAGGGTCATGGCTGAAATGAAAAACGGTGATAATCAGTGGGCGGCACAAACATTGCTTTCAAAGACTGCCGACGGTGAGTGGGCTAACTATACTTCAACGTACCATACACCGCTTGCATCGGCGGAGAAAAACGGCAATAACCCCGATGTGTCAGGTGCATATATTTACTATGTGTATGCAGGACGCGCAACTGCTATCCCGATAGAAAGCGGAGAAACGCAGCTGTGGATAGACAATCTGCGTTTGGAAAAGGTTGGCAGAGCTGACACTGCAGAATATGCAGCAGGTGAAAGGTCACTCAAGATTGTGGGCTATACCGACGGCGTAGATGAGGTATGGGAATCGGACGATGTACTTGGAGTTACAGCGGGCGAGACGGTTTATTACGGCGGTAAGGTAAAGCTCCAGGGACTTAAAGACTATGCGCGGTTTGCAGTCAACTTCTATGACAAGAACGGCGTGTTTATATCATCCGATGGATTTAGCGCAGGCAGAGGTACAAAAGCGTGGGAAAGCTATACGGACGCTGTAACAGCTCCTCAAGGCGCAGATTATGCAAAGCTTGCCCTCATTGTAAATGACGGAAAAGGCACTGCGTGGTTTGACGATGTTGTTTTGGGCAAGCAGATAAGTGGGATATATGCCAAGAAGGCAGTATTTGATCTTGATGAGCTTGCATCCAATGCAGGCAAAACCCTGACGGCTTCTACAAATGTATACAGTTATGAAGATGCGGCTGATGTGATGCTTGCTCTGGCTGTTTATAATCAGGGTATGCTTGTCGGTATAGATGTCAAATCGGCAAGAGCCGATGGCGAGGGAGTACCTGTGAGCGCATCTGTAACCATTCCCGATATTGGCGAAACAGAGCTTGCAAGCTGTATCGCAAAAGCATTTATATGGGACAGCGATACTTATAAACCCATACACCCGGTCTGTGTTCTTGCGGGAAGCAAGACCATAGGAGGTATTACGATGTCACCGGCGTATGGGGATAATATGGTATTTCAGCAGGGTGAAGAAATTACGGTAAGCGGAACGGCTATGCCGGGTGAAACGGTTGATGTCAGTTTTGGAAACAGAAAGCAGACGGCATCTGCCGATGAGGACGGAAACTGGTCGGTTGACTTTAGTGCAATGGCTGCCGGAGGTCCTTATGCCCTTGTGGCAGAGGACGGCAGAGGACATAAAGAAGTGTTTACAAACATTATGATAGGTGAGGTATGGCTTGTAAGCGGACAGTCCAATATGCAGTATACTACCTCAGCCTTTAAAGAACTTGACCAATACACCGAAGACAATGAAATGTTAAGACTGTTCAGTGTTCCGCGTGTACAGGAGGATGAGCCTGTTGACACGCTTGCGGCGGGCGAGTGGAAGAAGTGTACAAAGAGCGTTGCATCAAGCTTTTCGGCAGTCGGGTATCTGATCGGCAGGGAGCTCTCAAAGGCAATGCCCGATGTTGCGATCGGGATCGTGGAATCCTCCTATGCAGGCTCGGATATAGGTGAGTGGATGGATAATCAAACAGCCTATCTTGCAAATGTCAACACCGCTGCGGAGAAACGCTCAAAACGCTTTAACGGTATGATATATCCGTTAAGAGAGTTTAAATATAAAGGCGTTGCGTGGTATCAGGGTGAATCAAGCCGTAACTGGCTGTATCAGATATGGTTGGAGGCAATGGTAAGCAACTGGAGAAGCACCTTCAATCAGCCAAAGCTTGATTTTGCGGTTGTCGGGCTTCCGAGGTTTAATCAGGATCAGTTTGTGATAGTAAGAGAGTGTCAGCGTCTTGCGGCAGAGGAAGACGATAACATTCATTTGTCGGTAAATATAGACCTTGGTGAAAAGGACAATGTTCATCCTTCGGATAAGCTGCCGCTTGTTCAAAGACTGTCAAATGTTATATTAAAAGAGGTTTACGGGAGAAATATTGACTGCTACGGTCCGAAATTCAAGAGCGTTTCGTTTGAGGGAAATAAGGCTATAGTAACATTCGATAATGCACAGGGTATTACAACTACGGACGGAAATGCACCCCGTGAATTTATTATTGCGGGCTCTGACGGTAATTTTGTTGTTGCGGATGCGGTAATAAATAACGGAAAGATTGAGCTTACGGCACCGGGCGTTTCAAAGCCGGTGTATGTCAGATATGCTTTTGAAGGTTATCCGGAGCCTAATTTGATAGGCGGTAACGGACTGCCTGCAGAGCCGTTCAGGACGGACTCCATTAAAGATGTATATCCGTTTGAAGGATAAATCAGTTAACAAAATGGGTGATTTACTATGACTTTTATGAGGATTGCAACGGGCTTTCTCAGTGCAGCCATAATAAGTGCGGCTGCGCCCTTGGAATACCCTTTGTATGCAAATGCGGCAGGCAATACTTATGAGAACATTCTTGAATACGGCGGCTTTGAACAGGCTGATTCGTACGATTTTCCTATCGGATGGACATCAAACGGTAAGAATTTACTGCAAAACGGTGATCTTGAGAACGGATCCTTTGATGCGGGCGACAATTATTACGGCGACGCAAGGCTTAAGTGGTTATCGCTTGCAGGTGTGGGTATGTCGTTGGAAAACAGTGAAGATACGTACGGGCAATATCGTGCAAAGCTGATGTGGAACGAAGCAAAATGGGGCGGAATAGGTATTCATAACAACAAAGGCATATACCCTCTTTCTTATGGCAGTGATTATATTTACAGAGGTATGTATAAGCTGTCGGATGAAAATGTATTTCCGCAAGATGCCCGCACACAGTTTAATACGATTTTTTACACATCCGATACGAATTATACAGAGCGTGTAGACTCTATTGATGTCAGACCGAATGCACAGTGGCAGGAAATAAGCCATTGCTATTCCATAAGAGAAAAGCTTGATACGGACGAATATCAATATCCGCGTATGACCAGATGGCAGTTCAGATTATCAAAGGGTGCCGAACAAACCGGTATATATGCAGACAATCTCAAAATGGAGAAGCTTGGCAGAACCGACACATCGGAAAAATACAGCGGCGAAAGAGCTTTAAAAATCGTTGCATATAATGACGGTGTTGATGAGGTGTGGACTTCCGGTCGGGTGGACGGCATTACAGGAGGAAGAACGGTAATTTTCGGTACAAGAGCGAAGCTGTCGGGAATATCCGGAGAAGCTTCCTTAAGGCTTAACTATTATGATATGTACGGAAATTACATTTTATCGGATGAAAAGACGGTAGAAAGCCCGGATTCTGACTGGCATTCATACGAATTTGCCTCCATAGCGCCGGAAGATGCAAAAAAAGTTGATTTGGAGCTTGTATTGAAAGGTGCAACGGGTACTGCGTGGTTTGATGACTGCCATGTTGACAGGAAGACAGACAGTGCATCTGCCCGTGAAGTTGAATCCAAGTATGCCATTTGGTATAAGAGCAATTACAGCAACCTTTTTAAAGGCGATGCGCATATAAGGGCTGCAGTTGCGGCAAGGTATTACCGCTATTTCGGCACTTCAAAATATCTTACCGATGCTTTAAACAGCTACAGGGAGATGATGACCGAATGGTCGCAAAGCAGCAGTGCGATTTCAAGTCTGGCAGATGATTTTTTCTCAGGCTCGTATATTATAGAAACATATATTATGCTGAGAACCATGGGATACACTACGGACGATGAAAAAGACCTGATGCTTAACTATATAAATCAATTTTTCAGACCGAGCCTTAAAGGCTCGCACAATCAGGTTACTGCAAGAGCCGAGGCTATGGCGTATGCCGTAAAGGCGTTTCCTGATGAGCCTGCGGCGGCAAGCTGGCAGGCGTGGCTGGATATGTACTGGAATATTTTAGATTCCGATAAAGATATTCAGGAGGATGCGGGCGACTATAACGGTGTTGCGATGCGGGATATGATCCGCTGGCTTAAAGTGTCGCACAATGAGGAGAGGCTGTTGGATGAGGGCTGGCGTCAGATGTTTTTGCGGTATCTTTATCAACAGGCACCCAACGGCTCAATGCCTGAATACGGCGATGATTTTTATGGCAGAACTTTAGACTGGATATATATTTTTGAATATCTTGCGGATCTGTATGACAGTCCCGAATTTGCCTACGGTGCGAGGAGGGCCTTTGACTGGGGTACAAGAAACGCTCCCAGCGGTTATTGTACGAACAGTGAAACGCTTGAACTGCTGCCGAGGCTTTACGGCGGTGATGAGCAAAGACCCGAGCTTGCCTCCGAGATCACAACAAGGCGGCTTGTAGGCGGTGAGGCAGCAAGAAACAAAATACTCTTGCGTAACAGCAAGGGCTATGTGTGGATAGACAATACATATAACTTAAGTCATGCACATAAAAATTCAAAGGGTGCCGTTACATACTATGAATACGATAATGTACCCCTGTTTCATTCGTTCCAGCGTCGGTTTGTTGACGCACGGTTTCAAAACCGTATGGCTATGCTTGAGCCGGACGAGGATTTTCCGTTTAATGGAGTTGTAAGTCATCAGACAAATCCCGGTCGTGCGGCTACAAATACATGGTATCATGACACGCTTCCCCTTACGGGGCTTCCCGAGTCGGATGCCCAAAACCCGAATTTGAGGGATTTGGATCAGATTTGTTTGCGCTTGTCCAAGGAAAAGAGCGACCATGTACTGTTAACGATCGATAATATAAGATTAGAAGGTCCGGCAGGGACATATATGATCTACGATTTCGAGGACGGCACTACGGGTGGTTTTAAGGGCAGAGCTTATACAAATGTTGAGGACGGATACGGAAGCAACAGAGCGATGACGGTGCGTGTGGATTCAAACGCACAGCTCTTCAACAAAGCAAATCTTTGGCATAAGTTTGACATTACACAGTATAACTGTCTTAAATGGGATTGGAAAACGGCTACGGACGATAACGATGATATGACATGGTTGTGGTTTGTAATGCGTGTCTGGGACAGGGACTGCGACGAATCCAAGGTAACGGAGGCATGGCTTGACGGATACGGGGACTGCTATGTGGAGATGAATCCGGGAGAGATAAGTACCTTTACAACGGACATTACAGATGCCTATGTAGAGGATAGAGGCGGCGATAGCTACGCAGAGCTTGAGCTGGGCGACTTTTTCGGAACGCAAAGCACCCAGAAGCGCAGAATAGTGCTTACGGATGAGGGCTATCTGGTCATTCAGGATACACTTTACCCGTCCTTGGCGGCTGACGGATACAGAGCAGGCGCAATATGGGGCTTGTACAATGTCAGCGAACGCGGCAGTAATTGGTTTTTGCAGGCAGGCGAGAAAAAGTGGTATTCGGGCCTATCGGACAGCAAAGGCAAGGCAAATGGATTGTTTGTTATGTTTTCCGATACAGATGACGCCCGCATCGACTCAATGTCAATTGTAAGCGGGGTATATACCCAGTCTGCGTCGAGAATAGTCCAAGGAGGAGTGCCTCAAAGCTTCATTACGGTTGTAGCACCGAATATTGATGATAAAAAGACGGGCGAAGAACTGGCAGACTCAATAAAGATCTTAAAGGACGGAGTATACCAAAGCGGTGTAAGCTATCAGACGGAACAAGGTTGGGTGCATGTTGAATTTCCGCCCGATGGCAACTTCAGCGTTACAAGAAACGCATCGGATTTTGCCTATGTGCCGGAAATTTCAAAAACGGGAACCGAAATTTCGGTAAAGAGTGCGGTGTTCGGCTCTGCAACCCCGATGCTTGCTCTGTATGAGAATAATATCCTTAAACGGATCGTAACAAATCCTCAAGCTCAGACATACGGCGATTACGCAATATATTCAATGTCGGCAGACTTGCCCGACGGCGATTACAGCGCAAAGGTGTTTGTATGGGATAAAAATATGCATCCGCTGACAAATGCGGTGCAAATGTCAAAATAGGAAGAGAGGTATCAGACATAGAAATGTGTAAGAAGGTAAAATCTATATCCGTAGCGGTGGCTTTGCTGACATCTCTTTGGGTCACACCGATCAGTGCGCAGACAGAAGCTATACAGCTTTTGGCAAACGGCAGCTTTGAGTTTACAAGAGAATATGATTTCCCTGTAGGCTGGAGTTCAAACGGCGAGAATTTAATTCCAAACGGCGATTTTGAAAGCCGCTATTATTGGACATACAACAACGGCTATCTTTCTTATGAGCATGATGATGAATTGGATTCTACAGTAGGAAAGCTTGCGTGGAACGCATTAAACAAATGGAATGCGATTACCATGCGTACCGATAAATTCGGTTTGTATTGGGATTACTCGCAAAATAAGAGATTTAACGAAGATACCAAGACACTGTTCGGCGGTGTGCCCGTAGCGTGGGGTGAAAGCTATATCCCAAGAATGAAAATGAAGTATACCGGCGATTTGGATACTGCCAGATACCTTGAAATGGAAATGAAGATAGGCTCTGCTCTTTCAACGGTCAGCGAGGGAAAGACCTACGACATTATAAATGTTGTTGCGAATACGCTGCCGAAGGATACTTGGAGTGAGCTTGGCGGTGAGAAATATACTTTTACGGTGCCGTCGGCAGAAAGCGTTGTGAGCAGTTATACAGATCAGACTCCGGGTATTATCAATCTTATCAATGTCGGAAGATCTCTGACAGTAAGCGATGCAAGTGCGGATTATACTAACGCATTTACATGGACGGACGATGCAAGATTTGAAAAATTGGGAAGAATAAGCTCCGATGCCGCAAGCGCAGGCTCAAAGTCCCTTATGGTAAGAGGTTATGCAGACGGCATAACGGAGGAATGGAAGTCCGATCCCGTAAGCGTTATTGGCGGCGAGACGGTCGAGGTAAAATCAAAGGTAAGGGTTGATGAAATTTCTTCATATATAAGAAACGGCGTTACCGTTTCACCTGAGGCTGCGGTTTATGCTGACTTTGGAAACGGTACTGTTTCAAAGGTAGGAAGCATATCCGATGTTACCGGCGGATTTGTGCAGATCGAAAGCGATGTTACCGTTCCGGACGGTGCGAACAGCCTGAGCCTTTTGTACACCTTTGACGGAAAAGGCACAGCATACTTTGACGATGCACAGATAAACGCACAGCGTGAGGTGCAGGATGTAGATCTTGGTGCATATTCCAACAGCATTATAAACGGCAGCTTTGAACAGGCTGACAGCAATGGATTCCCCGTATCGTGGGATTCAAACGGAAAAAACCTTATTCCGAACGGCGATTTTGAAACAAACAGCATAGAGTTCGGATACAATCTTACCAATACGGCAGTGCGTAGTTATACCAAAGCCGGCGGAGTAAGCGATGTAAGCGTTGTGGAAAACGAAAATGCACCGGCGGAGCTTGGCAACTATTGCCTTAAGATGACTTGGAATAAGACAAACTGGGGCGGAGCAATGGTGCAGGATGATGCTGAGGGCGTTATTCCGCTTGCATATAGTTCGGATTATAGACTGCGTGCCCGGGCAAAAGTGGATTCGGTAGCAAATTTTGGCACGAGTAAGTTTATATTTAATTTCATTCCAAGCTATAAATCAAGTGACGACTATGTATCCACATCGGAGCTTACAACCGAGTGGCAGGAGTATACCGGAACATATACAACAGCCGCAAAGCCCGACGGTGCGGGTGATAGCTTCCCGTTTGCAAAAAGGTTCAGGCTTCGCAGTACTACCGTAGCCGACAGCGCAGTGATGTATGTAGATAATTTCAGCATGGAAAAGCTCGGCAGAACTGATACGGCAGAGAAAAACAGCGGTAATAAGTCGCTAAAGATCGTTGCTTATGATGACGGTATAGACGAGGTATGGAAATCAGACAGAGTTTCGGTAAGAGAAAACCGTGAGATCGCTGTCGGTGCCTCATATAAGACCGAGTCACTCAGCGGCGGTGTAAGTATCATAGCAAACTTCTATCAAAACAATAACGCTGTGGGCAGTGCTGCGTTAATAAGCGGCGGAGAATCAAGTGCATGGAAAACTGCCGCAAAGGCGGTTACGGTACCCGAAGGCGCAAACAGTGCCGAGATCGTAATTACCGTTTCGGGAACGAGCGGTACGGCTTGGATAGACGATGTTCTTTTGGGCGAAAAGGCGGGGAATCCGTTTATTTCAGACATTGACTATTCCGTTGACGATCTTTATGCCAATAACGGCGAAACGGTAGAGGTCGATATAAATATTTCAAACTACAATGAAGCCTGCACGGCTTTTGTGGGAACTGCGCTTTATGACGGCGATAATAAGATGATCGCGCTGGATTGTGACAGCGAGGGTCTCAGTGCCAATGCAGCGTCTCAGACGGTGTCAAGATATATCACTTTGCCCGAGAACGGAGACCTTGCCGATTATAAGCTGAAAACATTTTTATGGCAGAGTGCCGATACGATGCTTCCGTATTGCAGTCCCGAAGTATTCCCCGATACAGTAAGCACATTTACCGTGAGTAAGCTGTTCCAGGATAATATGGTGCTCCAGCGTGATAAGGAAATAGCAATATACGGTCAGGGCTCGCCCGGCGAGCCTGTATGGGTAACGCTCGGAACCGACAGCGTTGTTACAAAGACGGACGCACAGGGGGACTGGATCGCATATCTTCCCCAAAGAGAGGCGTCGACAGAGGGAATAAGCCTTACTGTAAGAGGCAGAGGCGGCAGAGAATTTGATTTTGAAAATATCCTGATTGGCGATGTATTTATTATGTCCGGTCAGTCAAATGCCGCATTTTCCATCAGTGAGGTGATCAATTTCCGTCAAAACCCCGATCCGGCAAATGACAGTATCAGAGTTTTGGGAATGTATGAAGCAAGTAATAATGACGCTTTGGGCTCACAGGAGGAGCAGAAGGAGCTTCCAACGGCACAGGAGCTTAATCCGCTCGGCAAAAGCGGAGTTACAGACCCCACCTGGCTTGTGTTTGAGCCGGGTGCTACAGACAATGAGATAAGGAACGCTCCTCTGACAAGAGATACATCTGCGGTGCTCTACTACTTTGCAAGAGATTTGCAGCGTGAGCTTAGCTCCTCAACGGGTAAAACCGTGCCTATGGGACTTATAACCGCGGCGGTAGGCGGAACGAGAATTGAAAAATGGCTGCCTGCAGAGGTATATGCTGAGCATCCTGAGCTTACAGCAGACCAGCAAGCACTCAGGAGCACGCTTTATAACAATATGATAAATCCGCTTACCAAGTTTAAGGTCAAAGGAATTTTGTGGTATCAGGGTTGTGCAAATGTCGCAAGCTCTGTCCGCTACAAAAAGGAAATGCAATATTTGATAGAGACCTGGCGTACACGGTTTGGAGATCCCGACCTGCCGTTTATAATCCATCAGCTTGCGGGCTTTGGCGATTCGTATGCACTTTTAAGGGACGCACAGAAGTCAGTTGCTCAAAGTATGGACAATGTTTATATGAATGTGCTTATCGACCTTGGCGAAAAAACCAATGTACACCCACAGGCAAAGGAAACGGCGGGTGTAAGAGATACCGCTATTGCCTTAAGGGAATGGTACGGTATCGAAAATACGGACGGCGTATTTGCCGACTTTGACAGGTATGAAGCTACGGAGTATAACGGCAATAAGGCTATGAAGCTCTACTTTAAAAATGTAACAGGCGGATTTTACACTGTAAATTCATCCGGTGTCCGTACACAAGGTCAGGAGCCCGGCGGTTTCTTGGTTGCGGATATGAGCGGCGAATTTAAGCGTGCCGAGGCTCACCTGAATGAGGATAACACGATCACTGTATGGAATGAACAGATAACCGATCCTGTTTATATAAGATACGCTTTTGAGGGCTTCCCGTATCCTGAATTTGCAAATGTGTATACGGAAAACGGACTGCCGCTTACGCCATTCAGAAATGATACGATAAATGTTGAGTATTCTCTTGATAGGGCAAGCCTTGACAGCAGCAAGAATATGATACTTGACGCAGATTTTGAAACGTTGGCGGCTGACGGAAAGACATTTACGGGCTATTATACGCACAGAGTAACCAATACAAGCTACGGCGGCGTAACGGCGGCACAGTGGGATACATATACGGAGCAGTACGGCAGCTACTATGCGGATATGTCGCTCTTTAACGGAACAGGCAATGCAAATACCGCAGTTTATACCGCAATCACGGGCGCAAGGGAAAATCAGCGCATAGCTGTAAATGAGGGCACATACATCATCGAGGCGGATGTCGATGCCGACTTTACCGATCCAAGCACACAGCTTTATATGCAGTGGGGACTGTATACAAACGATGAAACGCCTGTCGGGAGCTTCTACACAAATAACGGCGACTGGCTTGTAACAGAATCGACCGGCGGCATGGTGCATATACAGGGTACGGTGCATTTTGACAGCAAATACAATAACGGCTATCTTTACGCTTTCGGACCAAGACTTGTAACAAAATCCACCGAGGTACAGAAAGTTAAGATAGACAACCTTGTTTTAAGAAAAGCAAATTAAAACGGTAAATTCAAGATAATAAATATTTACAGTAAATGCGGATTTTAACGCAGTTACCTTAAAATTGTGTCAGAGTGTTAAATTATTTGTATTGTAGAGGTAAAAACTTTTTGCTAAAATTAAACTATGGGTAATATATACTTGAAAAAACATAAATCATGAAAAGGAGTTGTTTTAGAAAATGAGTATCAGAAAAAGAGCGGCGGTTGTTTTGGCTCTTGCGCTTAGTATGATCGCTGCGGTGCTTCCCGCACCCATAGCATCGGCAAGCGTGAGCCCGACCAATCTTTTGGCAAACGGCAGCTTTGAGCTTACAAGAGAATATGATTTCCCTGTAGGCTGGAGCTCAAACGGCGAGAACTTGATCCCAAACGGCGATTTTGAGAGCCGTGCGTATTGGAGATATAACAACGGCAACCTGTCCTATGAATACGATGAAGAGTTGGGTTCTACGGTAGGAAAGCTCGAGTGGAACGGGGGAGCAAAAGGTTGGAATGCAGTTACCATGAGATCCGATGGAGGTAATAATGTAGGTATATATTGGGATTATGCGCAGAATAAGCGAATCACAGTATCATCGCCGACATTCACCGCAATACCGATTGCGTGGGAAGGACAATATATACCGCGCATGAAGATGAAGTATACAGGTGATGATTGTAATACCAACAAAAATCTTTTGATGCAAATAACAGTTTCCTCGGCAGCTGTGGCTACGATCCAATCGACTCCAGAGGGAAAAACGCTGGATATTATTATTGCAGTTCCGGCAAAAGATGTTATTAAAGATGAATGGGCGAACCTTAGCAATACTTGTACGATCGGTTCGGCTTCAGCGATTGTGAGCACTTATACCAATGACACCCCGGGTGTTGTCAGATTGATAAATGTTTGCAGAGCAGAAACTATCAATAAAGGAACAAAAGATGACCCAAATTATGGGACGATGACCGCATGGACGGACGATGCAAGATTTGAGAAATTAGGAAGAACAAGCACCTCGGCGGCGAGCGCAGGCTCAAAATCACTTATGGTAAAGGGCTATGCAGACGGCGTAAGAGAGGAATGGAAATCCGACCCCGTAAATGTTATAGGCGGTGAAACACTTGAGGTAAAATCAAAGGTAAGAGTTGATGAGATTGATTCATATACAAGAAGCGGCGTTACCGTTTCACCCGAGGTTGCGGTTTATGCGGACTTTGGAAACGGTACCGTTTCAAAGGTAGGAAGCGTATCCGCTGTTACCGACGGATTTGTGCAGATCTCGGGCAATGTTACCGTTCCTTCAACTGCAAGCGGTGTAAGCCTTTTATATACCTTTGACGGCAAGGGTACTGCATATTTTGACGATGCACAGGTTATTTCTTCAAACAGGATCTCAAACGGCGGCTTTGAGCTGACAGACAGCAAAGACTTCCCCGTATCGTGGGATTCAAACGGAAAAAATATGGTTACTAACGGAGATTTTGAAGCTACAGAGTATTGGTATGGCAATGGCTATGGTGCATTTAGTTATATAGATAACGGAGGCAAAGACGGTTCAAGATGCGGCAAGCTGGTTTGGAATGCGGCAAACTGGGGAAGCATAGCAGAGCGTGTCGGCTATAAAGGCAAAGATAGCAATGAAGCGATGCCCAAAAGTAAAATGCCGGTATTAGCGTTTGGAAGTAAATACAAGGTAAGCATGGATACTAAGTGTAGTGCCGGTAACATTAGTAACAGTAATGTAGTGATTATCACTGAATGTCCGTATACGTCTGGCAACTACAAACCGAATATAATCAGTAAAACGGCAAGCGAAACATGGACAACATATACGAATGAATTTACGCCTGTCAAACCAAACGACTGTGATCAAAATTATCTTACAGTAAATCTGTTGCACACAGCAAGGGCAACAGCTAACGCTGCCGGTGCGGAGGTTTGGATTGATAATGTACGCATTGAAAAGCTCGGAAGAGCAGACACGGCAGATAAGAACAGCGGCGACAAATCGCTAAAGATCGTTGCTTATGACGACGGTATTGATGAGGAATGGTCATCCGGCAAGGTGGCGGTTGAGGAAGGCGAGAGACTTGATGTTTCCGCAGCGTATAAGACGGCATCTCTTAGCGGTGGACTTGATATAAAGGCGAAGTTCTATGACGGAAGCACCTATTTAAGCGAACAGTCAATAGCAAGTGCCGCAACTTCAGCGACATGGACAACTGCAGAGGCGACCGTAACCGTTCCCGAAAATGCGGACGGTATGGAGCTGGTATTTATTGTTCCGGGTGCGAGCGGCACGGCTTGGATAGACGATGTATCTGTTACAGAGTCAGCACCTGTTGAGCCTGCGGAGGAATATATCCCCGTAACAGACGGTAATATCTACACATCGGGTGATGTGGACGGCGAGCAGGGCTTTGTTGCAGAGTATACGACCGAGGAAACAAGCGGAACAAAGGAAGTCGAGTGGAAAATAATAGACTTCTCGGATATGAAGTTTACCACAAGAAGCCAGTTTATAAATTTAGACAAAGCAAGCGAGGGTGCTGTCAAATTCGGTCTTATCCTCAGTGATATGATCCCGGGACACAGCTACAGCGCAATGTATTTTCTTAAATGACATAAAGGGAGGTAAAAATTGATGAAAGAGATTTATTTAAAGCCCGCCATTGAGGTAGTCGCATTTGAGGGTGAGGATATCTTGGCAGCATCTGTAGCTTCTCTTATGGCAGGTGAGGGTGTTGATACAAGCAATATGATGAGTGTTGATGTAAGCGATACCTCGGATTGGCAGGATTACACAGACACGAATTAAGAGAAAAAAACAGTGGTTTCATTGTAAAAAACACGCGACATTCATTATAGGATAAAATGAAAACTCCTTTGAAGCTTGAGTGATAAAGGCTTGGCTTTGAGGGAGTTTTTCGGTAATATATTAAATATTTTGGGGAATTTGATATTTTTTCTATTGAAAAAGAGGTATGTAATATAGTAAAATATAACTGTTAAAAAGTGTGTTTTGGGAAGGGGGCAGTGATTTTGTTTAGCAATAGAAAAACCATATTAAATAAAATAACTATGTCATATTTTGCCATTATGATGATAGGAATATTGTTGATAGGAACCATTGCCGATATTATCCTTCAGGATTTCTATGTCAGACAGACCATAAATTATAACAGGACAGTCGTGCGTGCACTCAGGGAATATGTACTAAAAGATGTCATAAACGGCATTGACCGCACATATTTAGATGTTATATCCGTTGAGGACGGCAGCGAATTTTTTGTTGATTTGTTCGATATGGAGGATATAAGCTATAAAAATATCAAAAAAGCCATAAATTATATGAATGATATTGCCGTCAGTGAAAACGGATGGCTGGACGGTATATATACATATTTTTCGGAAGCGGGCGTGCTTGCCGGCACGGACGGACTCATATATAAACGGGGAAACCGTGCCAATACCGTTCCCGATTGGATGAACAGTATTTTAGAGAATGAGGATAAATATATACCCACCCGTCATTACGATATGCTTCCCGCATACGGAGAAGGCAACCAATGTATGCTCGTAAAGCCGTATCCCGTGTTATACGGCAACGGAAATGTAAAGGGGTATTTGATATTTAAAGTAGATGAAAAGACATTTTCAAGGATACTTTCGCAGTCGGATGTTTTAAACGGCGGCGAATACAGGGCAATAATAGATAAAAACGGAAACATTATCTCATCTACGCTTGAGGAGCATTACCCCGCCGTATTTGACGGAGCAAAGGAGCTTTATAAGCAAACGGAAAATAGCGGGTACATAGAAACAAAGCTCAACTCCAAGCGGTATATCATTACATATTCCTCAATAGAGCCGTATGACTGGCGGCTTATAAGCGTTTGCCCCAAGGGTGTATTTTACAGGACATTATACAATATCCATCTGGTTATGCTCGCGGTAAGCATTGCGGCGATACTTATGGGACTGGTGATAGCGCGTCATTATAAGCGTAAAATTTACAGCCCGATAAAAAGAATCGCAACAAGACTTGTCGGTATCGAGGACGAGGATGTAGATGTGGACGCAGCGATAAATCATATTTCGCGCCATGTTGAAAATATGCAGGATATGGTAGATTCGGCAAAGCAGTCCGCAAAACGGGAGCTTATCATTTCCCTGTGTCTTAACAATGGCTTTAATGCCGCAGAGTTTAAAAAACTTGTAAAAATATATCCGTTTAATTCGGATAAGAAAATGTATGCTGCGGCAATATTCAAGCTTGATAAGGATGTTGCCGAAAATCTTACCGCAGAATCGATAAACGGGATAATTGTAAACGGTATCGACATTATAGAAAGCATGAGCGATGAAGATACCGAATATATGGCGTGCTATTTCGGGAATAATGAAATTCTGACCGTTGCAGGATTTTCTCACTCGAATGAAAATATCATAGTTGAGGAAATGAAGAATGTAAAGGACACGATTTTTACGGCATATTATCTTAATTTAATATCGGTTGTAGGGATACCGGTAAAGCGGCATGAGGATATACATTTATCATACGAAAGTGTGAGGGAAGCGGAAAAGTATGTTGCGTTTTCAAAGCAGCAAGGTCCGATCTATGCGCCCGATGTGCTTAAGCTTGAAACAAGCTCCCTGGTTATTGACGAGCGTATAATGGAAAAGCTTCGCAGAAATATATATCTGTTTGATCTGCCTGCCATAAAGGACGACTTAAAAGCCATTGCGGAAGAAATGTCGGGCGGCGGATATTCGGCGTCGTACTGTAATTCAAAGCTTTTAGAGATAGTAAATATGATTTCCGTCTACATCAGGAATAACGGAATGAATTCCGATGAGATAATGGACAAGGATCTTATAAGCGGGTTTAATGAGATGGAAAACATTTCCGAATACTTGGAATGGGTCTATGCGATTTTGGAAAGGTTAGCACAGAAAATGGATATACGGAACGAAACCGATATGCAACGCATTACAGAGCGGGCAAAGGCGTATATTGCGGATAATCTCTCAAAAGAGCTGTCGCTTACATCGGTCTCGGACTATCTGCATATAAGCTCACAGTATTTCTGTAAAATATTCAAGGAAGAAACAGATATGAACTTTGTCGACTATGTAACACTGGTGAGAATGGAAAAGGCAAAGGAGCTTCTTACGACCACCAATATGAATATAGAAAGCGTTGCAAGAAGCGTCGGATACAATACGCCGCATTACTTCACAAAGAAATTCAAGGAGCGTTTCGGCGTAACGCCCAAGACCTTCAGAATGAATCAGTGAGGCGATAATATAATTTTAATATGTTAAATTTTTTGTATTGTGCGCGCCTGTTTTAAGATGTTATAATTACAGTGAGGCAGTTATGTGCACAAATATTTAAGAAAGGTGTAAGGACAAGTATGGCGAAACGAAACGACAGAGCGATCGGGGACAATAAAAAGTCCGGCAAAAACATATATTGGCGGCAAAGATATTTGCTGCTTCTGCTTGTGCCGTCGATTGCGTATTTCATTATATTTCATTACATACCTCTATATGGTCTTACCATCGCATTCAAAGATTATCAGATCCAGAAGGGGATATTGGGAAGTACATGGGTAGGCTTTGCACATTTTGAGAGGCTCTTCCACATGGAAAGCTTCCGGCAGGTATTTAAGAATACGATCGTACTGGGATTTTTAAAATTCATTTTCGGGTTCCCGGCTCCGATAATATTCGCTGTTATGTTAAACGAAGTGCAGCATAGCATAATCAAAAAACCGGTACAGACGATATCCTATCTGCCGCATTTTATGTCATGGGTAGTGCTGGGCGGAATTTTAACGCAGCTGTTATCTCCGTCTACGGGACCGGTAAATTTGATAATCCAGAAATTAGGCTTTGAAAAGATATATTTTCTTGCCGATCCAAAATGGTTCAGGACTGTGCTTGTGGTATCCTCGGTATGGAAAAATATCGGCTGGGGCTCCATAGTTTATCTTGCGGCCTTGTCAAATGTAGACCAGGAGGTACATGAGGCGGCTATGGTGGACGGGGCATCAAGACTTCAAAGGATATGGAAGATCACGATCCCCGAAATAGTCCCGATAATAACCATAATGCTTATATTGAATATCGGCTCATTGATAAACGATGATTTTGATCAGGTATTTAACCTCTACAATTCCGCTGTGTACGATGTCGGAGATGTGTTGAGTACATACATATACAGAGCAGGTCTTGTGAATTTTGAGTACAGCTTTGCAACGGCGGTAGGCCTCTTTAAAAATCTGATTTCGGTAGCGCTTGTTCTCTCTACAAACGCAATTTGTAAGAAAATCAACGAGTATTCGATTTGGTAGGAGATATAAAAATGCGAAAAAGAAGGTCTTTATTACAAAGAAAAACGAAAGGCGATATCATTTTTGATATCGTAAATGTGATCATACTGTTTATTGTATGCTTTGCTACGCTCTATCCGTTTTATTATCTTTTGGTGATGTCCTTTACAAGCGGAGATGTTCCTCTTACGCAGATGTACTGGTACCCGCCGAAGGTAACGCTGTCAAACTATGCGAAGGTGCTTTCCGACAGCGCGATATGGAACGGATTCAGAAACACGATAATAAGAACGGTGTTAGGTACCGCAATATCGGTACTGGCGGTAATATGTACGGCGTATCCGCTGTCAAAAAAATATCTTGTACACAGAAACCTTTTTACAAGCTTTGTTGTTATTACAATGTTTGTAAGCGGCGGTACGATACCAAGTTATCTGCTTGTTAAAAACATGGGGATTATGGATACGGTATGGGCGTTGGTACTGCCTACAGCCATAAGCGCATATAATGTCGTTATCACGCGGAACTTCTTTATGAGCATACCCGCGTCATTGGAGGAATCGGCGCAGCTTGACGGTGCAAACGATATAGAGATACTGTTTAAAATATATGTACCCGTTTCCTTGCCGATAATTGCAACGATCACCCTGTGGGTGGCGGTGGCACACTGGAATGCGTGGTTTGACAGCCTTATCTACATAACCAATTCAAATAAACAGGTTTTACAGATAGTTATGCGAAGGATAGTTCTTGAAGGAACGCAGGATATGTTAAATCCCGATGCGTTTGAGGAATCGATGCACGTAAATGCTGAAACCATCAAGGCAACTACCGTTATGGTAACAACGATCCCGATACTGCTGGTATATCCGTTTATCCAGAAGTATTTTGTAAAGGGTGTTATGGTCGGCTCGCTTAAGGGCTGATATAAAATAAATGAAAATATACAATGTGGCGTAAGCAGATTACGCCGTCAAAAAGAAAGGAATGGATAAAATTATGAAAGCAGAGAAGATTTTGACACTCGTACTTGCAATATCACTTGCGGCAGCATCGCTTGCGGGCTGTGCAGGCAAAGAGCAGGCACAAAACGATGATTCGCAGTACACCTATACAATGACGATGTATCAGACAAGAAATTCAAATCCTGATGCCGTCATGCTTAAAAATATTGAGGAAAAATACGGTATCAAGCTAAAGGTTATAGATATTGAGTGGCAAAAATACGATGAGATCTTAAATCTGAAGCTCTCAGGCGGCGAGATCCCCGACATAATTTATACAAAGTCGCCTGTTTCGGCAAGCAAGTACGTTCAGCAGGATGTTGTCGGAAGTATACCGATGGAGCTGCTTGAGGAAAAAGCTCCCAATATACTCAAAAGAGTAAAGGACAGCAGCGGAGATATTATGAAATACTATTACATAAACGGAGAATTGTATGCTTTGCCGCAGTTTTCTGTAGGTTCGGGCCCGTCGGGAATCCCGATGGTATGGCGTGGCGACTGGCTTGAAAAGGTCGGCATAACCAAAACTCCCGAAACGCTGGATGAATTTGAACAGGCATTTTATAAGTTTGCAAACGAAGATCCCGATGGAAACGGTGTAAAGGACACATACGGACTTTCGGCATCGGGTTTGACTTCTGTTTTTGCATCTTACGGATATGTACCGGCACTCGGCTCGGTTTCAAAAGAGAGTGCATGGCAGGAAAGGGACGGCAAGCTTGTTTTTGCGGCGATACAGCCCGAAATGAAAGAAGCACTTAAAAGAATTGCAAAATGGTACGCGGACGGAGTTCTCGATCCTGAGTTTATAACCGGTGAGAACAAAGGCGGATACTGGGCTATCTCGCATCAGTTTATCAACGGGATAATAGGCTTTACATCTCACGGGAACAGCTATCATTGGGAGCCTATGTTCTACGCAGACGCAGATCCGAGTACATCGGGTCAGGACACATACGAGTTTTCAAAGCTCAATCCGGAGGCGGCAAAGCAGCTTGTTGTAAATGCCAAAGTTCCCACGCTTGTTGCGGGACAGGAGAAGGTGTATGAGAAAGCGCCGCTGGTTAAAAATGAAAGATGGATGTTCAGCAAAAAGCTTGTCAATGACAAGGAAAAATTTGAACGCTTGCTTGAGATCTACAATGATATTTACGAAAGCAAAGAAAATTTTGATTATGTTAAAAACGGCGAGAAGGGCGTAGTATGGGATTACGAGGATGTGCAGTCCGTAGACGGTAAGACCTATAAGAGAACGGTGTTCCTGGGCGAATGGAAGGATGACGAATACAGAAACGATAACCTGTTCAATTTTGCACCGTTCAATCCCACATTCGTTGAGGCGGAGCAGTATAAAACTCCGCGTGATGACTGGGCTGTTCCCAGAGGCTTTGATAAGCAGTATATGCCGTATTCACAGTTGTATGCGCCGCTGCCGTCGGCTTCTATGTATAATGCGGAGCTGACAAAAATCGAAGAGGAAGCTTATACCGATATTATAACCGGCGATAAGCCTGTCGATTATTTCGATGAATTTGTCAAAAAATGGCGTGCGGCAGGCGGAAGTGTTCTGGAAAAAGAAGCCCAGGAGTGGTATGACGAAGTGAACAGTGCAAAATAAAAATCAATAAACTTTGAAAATACGGAAAGATTCCTATACATCCGTAATAATGACCTTGAGTTCAGACTTGTAACTGTGCTCATGCAGTGTTTAGGGATTATTCTGACGGCGGTACACGGCTGTTTGTTTGTGTACATCGGGAGGTAAATATGAAAAAATATGTAGCAGCCTTAATCAGCTTGACAATGATTATAGGTACGCTTCCTTCGCCCGCAGTTATGGCAGAGGGAGCTACAGACCTGATTTCAAACGGAAGCTTTGAAAGCTACGATGCGAAGTCTGAATTTCCTGTGGGCTGGAGCTCAGCCGGTGAGAATCTGCTTCTTGAGGGTAACTTTGAAAACGGCAGCTCCGCCACAAGCAATATAGGAAAATCTCCGACGGGATATGCGTTGAAATGGGTGTCTCCCAGTACCTCTGCCAACAGTGTTGAGGTCGTCTCCTCTTCATCGGGCGAAAAGGCGGAGCACGGAAACTATTATGCCAAGCTGCAGTTTAAATCTTCAAACTGGGGCGGTATAGGGTATAATAATGCAGCCAAGCCGGATTATTTGTTTAATACCGCATACGGCGGCTCGTATATATTCCGTGCCGATTATAGGGTGAGCTCGACCGCTGCTTTTAATAAAGCAAGTATGTGCGCTTTTTATATCGCAACTGTGGCGGACTCGGAAGTTGCCAATCAAACAAAGTTTGAAACCAGTTATACAGATACTGTTTCATTACCCAAAACATCCTGGCAAAGCTTTGAAAAAGAGCTTACGCTCCCCGAAAAACCGACGGGAAGTGAGACATATTACGATATTCCGCACGTTTTAAGATTTCAGTTCAGATATGGCGCAAAGCCCGTACTTTCAACGGGGGCTACTGCGGATCTGTTTGTAGATAATATCCGTTTGGAAAAGTTGGGAAGAACAACATCTGAAAAATCTTATCAAGGCGACAGGTCTCTTAAATATGTAGGTTATGATGACAATCTTAATGAGGACTGGGTAAGCGATGAAATCAGCTTGAAATCAGGCGGCCTTTATGAGCTTACTTACTATTCGGTCGGTGTCGGCGCAAGCGCATATATTGAAGACAGTGACGGTAATAAGCCGAAATTGGAAACTGTCGCAACAGAGACTGACGGAGAATGGACAAAGACTACACTCAGATTTACAGCGAATGGAAGTGCGAAGGTCGGCTTGACGGGAGGACTTAATACTGTTTATTTTGACAGTATAAGCCTGAAAGAAACTTTAGTGCCAAAATCAATCAGTATTACAGCCGAAACCGGGAAAGCGTATGCAAACAGGGGAGCGCAAACTGCGCTTACGGCACAGATTTATGACCAATTTGGATCTCTTATGAGCGGTGAGAGTGTGGCATGGAGCATTAAGGAAACGGATGCGGACGCTCAGATCACCACAGGCGGATTACTGACGGTTGGCGACGGCGCAGCATTAGGTAGTTATATTACGGTTGTTGCAACATCTGCATCCGACAGCAGTGTTTACGGTGAAGCCCGTCTTTTGGTATGCGGTGTTGAGAGTATGCCCGTAAAGGTTACGATCAGCGGAAAACAGAGCATTGCCACAGTTACAGGCGGGGCATATACACAGGAAGCATATACAGCAACGGTCTGCGACCAATATGATGCAGTTATCAGTGACGGTGTAGACTGGACATGGAATGTTGACGCACAAAAGAGTACAGTCAAAAATATCACTGTTGATAATAGCGGAGTTGTAAAGGTCAACAGCAATCCGACAGCAGGGATGCTGGTGATCACAGCATCTGCTACTTACGGCGGAGTGAGTGTCGCATCGGAATTTAAAATCACTGTTACTCAATCGGTAGAGGGTATATTATTTGAGCAGAGAGGAGTATCGGTAGAGCCGGGCGGCGAAAGAAGCATTGCGGTCAAGGTATATCCCGACAATGCCCAAAACAAAGCCTTTACGGTAAAGAGCAGTGACGAGGCAGTTTTCGAAGCGAGGGTAGAGGGCAGTAATGTTATAGTAAAGTCCGTAGCTGACGGACAGGCTGTGATTACCGTCAAATCCGACGACGGCGGCTTTGAGTCTGAGATAACGGCGATAACGGCTAAGAGTGTGTCCTCAGATGTTGACCTTACCTTTGAAAACGGGGGCACAGGCTGGAATTTGAATAAATTCAATATAATTCCCAACGCTGATTTTGAGGGAAGAACAGATTGGACAGCCGTAGGTCCTGCAAGCAGGGCTGATATGGGCTACATTACAAAAGATGATGGTGCGGAATATGTTTATGACGGGACATCATCAATATATATGAAATACGGTGCGTCCGTCGGATCAAATATATGGTCTGCATTCAGGAACAATGATGTAATTTCAATAAATCCGCAATCAACATACAGATTGGGTATGGCGGTAAATATACCGGACATTGAATCGGGACAGCGCGTAGCCCTGAGCTTTAAAATAACGGACAGCAATAATAATCAGATAGTGGGCGAGGATCCGGATATTTTAAGAATTACCGTGCCGACATCTGCATGGGAATATAAGGAAACGGAATATACCATACCCGAAAACGGCACCAAAATATCCCTGCTTGCGGCAAGGGGCTTTGCTAAGGCCGGTTTCAAGGCATACTTTGACAATTTGAGATTTGAGACCGTGGCAGGTGTCACATCAGATCAATATTACGCCGGCGGTCATTCGATGAGAATAGGAGCATATGACGGTGTTCATTCTGAGGACTGTCAGACGGTTATCTCCGATAATATCGCAGTGGAAGCAGGTAAAGCCTACAGCGTTTCCGCAATGCTCAGAGGTGATACAGAGGAAGTTACGGGTGCTGTTGTGATGGAATACTTAAGCGCAGGCGGCGATGTGGTTAAGACCATTGGCTCAAGCCCGAAGACATGCACCGACTGGACATCTGTTTCAACCTCGGGCACAGCGGCGTCAGGCTGTAAATACATGAGAATCAAGCTTATGAGCGGCGGGACGGGTATATGCTACTTTGATAATGTCAGCGTTATTGAAGAGGCGGTATATCCGAACAGCATATCGATAACGGGAGCAGATACCGTGGCGATCCCAAAATCGGGAAAAAAGACTAATAGCTATACGATATCGGTATTGGATCAGTACGGCGAGGTCATGGCAGACCGGACTGCAGTGGCAGAGCTTAAAAGCCAGGCTCAGGGCACGGCATTTGCGGCAAATGTCCTTGATGTCGGCTATGATGCCAATCCTACCGAGATCACGGTGGTTGCAAGGCTTGGAAACCTTTCGGCAGAAAAGGTAATATCTTTAATAAAGGTCACATCCTTTGAATTTAAGGATCTGCCCGACAGTATCGAAAGGGGAAATGCGACCGTATCCTATGATTTAAAGACGGTTTTGGGAGTTTCAAATGTAAAAAATGAGCTTGATAATGACAGGGTTGAATACTCCGTTGTTGAGAATTATGACGGAGTATCTGTTTCGGACGGAAAGCTGGTCATAGCCCCATCGTCAAAGCTCGGCACGGTTAAGGTAAAGGCTGTACTTGTTGATAATGACGATGTAAAGGCGGAGCATTCTTTAACTATTAAGAAAGCCGCAAGCACATCAGGTTCCGGCGGATCAGGTTCCGGAGGCGGCTCATCATCGGGTTCATCGGGCGGCTCGTCGGGAGTAAAATACATCGAAGGCTCTCTTGGGATGCCGGGCACTGTTGATGCACCTACCGGCGGAGCAAAAACACAAGCCGGGACAGCGATAAAGGATGTACCGCAGTCACATTGGGCGTATACTGCAGTAAATACATTTGCTCAAAACGGCATTGTCAGCGGACGGGGTGACGGCACATTCGATCCTAACGGACTTGTAACCAGAAGTGAGTTTTTGAAAATACTCATATCTGTATTCAGGCTTGAATTATCTTATGAGCTTGTTAATTTCACGGATACGGTAGAAACACAGTGGTATTATCCGTATGTTTCCTCAGCTTTTGCAAACGGAATCACATCAGGATACCCCGACGGCACATTCGGTATAAATAAGCCTGTCACAAGAGAGGAAATGGCAGTTTTCACAAAACGGGCACTGGAAGTGAAGGGTAAAAAAGTCGATAGCAGCCCGTCCTCTGACGGGGGCTTTGCAGATGCCGATAAGGTGTCGGATTTTGCCCGTGAAGCTGTGGAGCTTATGCGAAAGTCAGGTTTCCTGTCGGGAAACGATAAGGGAATGTTTAATCCTAAAAATAACGCCACAAGAGCGGAAACGGCAATGATGCTCTATAGAGTATATTCCGTGCTCTACTAAGTGGTATTTTACGAAAAACGGCGGCTTTTAACCGGCCGGGTAAGTCATTTAAGCGTATAAATACCGGGAAGGAATGATGCAGAATGTTAAAAAAGATAATAAGCAGTTTTCTGACACTGTTGATGCTTGTGAATTTGTCGGCATTTGCGGTAATGGCACAGGACGATATAACAGGAAGCAAATTTGAAAAGGAAGCGCGTATTCTTGCCGCCTTGAATATAATGGGCGGTTACAAGGACGGCAGTTTTCGACCCGATGCCCAGATAAGCCGTGCGGAGTATGCAGATATCATAGCAAGGATCATGTTTGACACCGGCGGTTACAGTGTTCAGGATGCGTACTTTGTTGATGTGCAGGCAACGCATTGGGCTGCACCGTCAATTTATATGTTGGCGGATATGGGAATTATTAACAAATCAACACGGTTTAAGCCCGATGAGGCGCAGACCTGTTATGATGCTGTGCGCGTTCTTTTAAATCTTTTGGGATACGGCGAACATGCGGCCTCCAACGGCGGATATCCCGAAGGCTATTTAAGTGTTGCCAATTCTCAACAGCTTTTAAACAATGTTGTTATTACAACTGATAATATGGGAATGACAAGAGGTAATGTGGCAAGGTTGATTTATAATGCACTTGATATAAAGTTTGCTCACATTGATGATAGAGATGCAGACCAGACGATACTTAGCTGGAAACATATTATCTCAGGTACCGGTACGGTGTGTGCCGTTCACGATGCGGCAATAGACGGTTATTCAAATGTTGGGATAGAAGAGGTGCTTATCGTTGATAATAACGGCGATGCACATCTTGTGAATATCGGTGATACAGATGTTTCGTCCATGCTCGGACAAAGAGGCAGATATTACATAGACGAAAATGAGGAGATACTTCTCTATTTCGGTGGAAGCGGCAGCAGCTCGGACGAGTTTTATATCAGTGCAGACAGCATTGAAGAGGTAGGCGAGGACTATATCGAATACATAAAAAATGACCGTACACAGCGGGTATCGTTTTCTCCCTCAATAGCTGTCATTGTAAACGGCGAAAGGATCTACAGTGAAAATCCCACAAGCTATATGTGGCCTGAGCTTGGCGGTATAAGGCTTAAAAAGAGCAGCGGAAACTCAAAATATGATATTGCGTATGTAAGCTCTTATGAAGCGTACATTGCCGATGTAGCCATATCGACAGAGGGAAAGCTGACATTTAAGTCGGGTATAAGCAGCAGACAATATATTTTGATAGACGATTATGCCCGGGCTGAAATTACAAGAGACGGACAAGAAGCCCGGCTAAAGGATATTCAGGAATGGGATGTTATACATATTGCAGAAAAAAGAGATAAAAGTGCAATTACCATAAGTGCATCATCAGGTAACAGGGTAAGCGGCGCAATAGACAAAATCGGAAGTGATACGGTTACCATCGGTGGTAAGGAATACCGTGTGGATTGGAGGGTTGCCGAATCGGATTTGTACCCTGCATTAAGGTTGACCACTACAGGAATCTTTTACTACAATATAAACAATGAGATTTTCGCGTGGAAAATCGATAATTCAATCGACGGAACATACGGTTATTTGAAAAATCTCTTTGTTGACGAGGAAGACAGAGAAGCGGATTCCGCAATCTATACCATGGACGGAGAGTTTATCAAATATGAATATGATAAGCGTGTTGTCATTAACGGAGTGGCTTATCAGAATTCGGAGCTTAAAAATGCTGTGGATATATACGATGGAGTAGAGGTAAAGGATCAGCTTATAAGGTACACCACGGGTGTAAACGGTAAGATCAAAAATATTGAAACGGCTAAAACGCTCGGCGAGAGCAGAAGCTCCAAGTATGGGTACGACGACTCGCAGTTTACACTCGTACTCAAAAACAACAGCGCTTTGTCAAGCTTTATTAAGATGGATCATTTTAATAACGGAAAATTTGATGATACATATTTGGCGGACAAAGATACAAAGGTAATCGTTGTTCCCGAAAATCTTGATAAAAATAAATTTTCGATAATGACGGTCAAGGAAGCGTTTACAGGTAATACCAAATACAGAGACAATAAGCCGCTCGATATCGGAGAGGTCATGCTGTATGATGCGGACCGTTTTCTTACAGTCCCGATAATCGTTTGTAAAACCTCAGAGACAGATATACTTTCAAATTCAATCGACTACAATTCGGATATGATAATTATTGATGAGTGCGGAGTTGTACGTAATGCGGACAATGAGATCGTGCGCCAGATAAGCGGACTGTACAAAGGTCAGAGAGTTACTTATGAAGTGGATAATGACATAAATATAGATTTAGACAGCCTGCATTGGGGTGTAGGAATTCAGTTCAGTCTGAATAAAGACAATGTAATTGCGGGCATCCGTGTGTTGTTTGATATTGAGAACAGTAAAGATCCTTATGTTGTGTCAAGCGATAATGTTGTGGGCAAAAATGAAACGGCGGGCTGGAACAGTAATCAGCTTATCTATTACGGAAATGTATACGATAAAAAGGATGACGGTTCCCAGATTATGATTAACACAAATTATGCTTGGGATCATTACAGGGGCTTTTTGTCAACCAATATGCGTGTCTATAAATATAATGCAGGATCGCATACGGTGGCAAATGCAAGCTACAGCGATTTGATGGGTACAAGATCAAACCCTCAAAAGGTGGTATTCAGAGCATACCGTTCTTTGGTCAGGGAATTGATCATTATTGAGGATTGATATGACTTAATAACAGAGTGTATAAGGTCGGGTAATAGTTTATGGTTAAAGGAATAGTTACCGATATACAGCGGGCATCGTTTCACGATGGGTACGGAATACGGACGACGGTTTTTTTAAAGGGTTGTCCGCTCTCATGTAAGTGGTGCCATAATCCGGAATGTATATCATTTGAAAAAGAGATAATGGAATACCCCGAAAAATGTATCCATTGCGGAAAATGCTCAGAGGGTTGCTTTTCGGGCGCAAGGGTAGTCTGCGGACGGGAATTGACTGCACGGGAGGTGCTTGAAGAAATAGATGAGGATAGGAGCTATTACGGTAATGACGGGGGCGTAACGGTTTCCGGCGGTGAGCCCATGGCTCAAAAGGACTTTGCAAATGAGCTGATAGACATTTGCCGTGAACAAAAAATAAGCTGTGCCATGGAAACATCACTGATATATTTTGATGAAAAGATTTTAAAAAAACTTGATTTTATAATGGCGGATCTCAAGATTTGGGACAGCGGTATTCATAAGGCATATACAGGTGTCGGGAATGAAGTGATCAAAGAGAATTTTAAAAAGCTCAACGGATTGAATATCCCCATAATCGCAAGAACGCCCGTCATTCCGGGAGTAGAACAGGGAATAGATGAAATTTCGGAGTTTTTAAAAGGCCTTTCTAACGTTGTAAGGTATGAGCTTTTGCCGTACCACCCGCTCGGGATCTCAAAAGCGAAGGCACTAAAAAGGGCGGTTGAGGAATTTAATATACCGTCTGCGGAATACATGGAGGAGTTAAAAAAATATGCTTACATACGATGACAGATTGAAGCTTATGCGTGAAACAAAAATCAAGCATACTTTTGAAAAAAGAACACAAAACGGGTATACCGATGTCGATGATTACGGTACTGTTCCCATTACGGACGGTTATGATGTTGAGCCGTGGTATAACGCTATGGACGGCAGATTTTTCGGCTATGAGGGAATGTGTGAAAACTTCTGCCGCGTGATCGATGCGCATCCTGCGTATGTCGATCCCATGGAGATGCTTTGCGGCAGGTGGCGTGATATGCTTGAAAATTACCGGGGTGATGTAAATTATCTTCCCGATTGGATAAAAAATAAGTCAAAGCTTATGGACCGTATAAAAGGCGGTGATGGGTGCAGCAGAAACTGGAACGAGCAACGGTTTCCCTATGACGATTTAAAGCCGTTACAGGAAAAGTATAATATCGAATCCGGCATAGAAGGCAATTCACATCTTGCCTGTGATTACCGCATCGGTTTTTCGCTTGGGTTTGGCGGACTTTTGGATAAAATAGAAAAATACAGAAAAATAAATCCCGATAAATCCGATTTTTATGATGCGGAGGAAAAGACCCTTCTTGCAATAGTCAGATTTATCGACAGGCATATTGAAAAAACAGATGAGCTTTTAAAAACAGAGGACAGAAAAGAGATAAGAGCAAGTCTTGAAACTATGAAACAGGTTTGCCAAAACATAAGGACAGGCGCACCAAAGACATTCCATGAGGCGTGTCAGTGGACAGCGTTCTTTATTTGTGCGTCAAGGATTTATACCCGCGACGGCGCGGGGTTTCAGATGGATACGCTTTTGTATCCGTACTATAAGCGTGATATTGAGGCAGGGATTTTGGACGATGAAACGGCAAAATTCTTAATTGCAAATCTTTTATTGATCGATCCGCACTATTACCAGATCTCAGGCGTTGACGAAAACGATAACGATATGACAAACCACCTTTCATACCTTATATTGGAGGCGGCGGACAGTATAGATATTGCCTGCAACCTGACTGTAAGGGTACATAAAAACTGCGACAGAAAGTTTTTTGAAAAGGCGGTATATTATCTGCTTAAAAACAAAAACGGCTGGCCGAGATTCTGTAATGATGACGCCCTTTGTAACGGATATATGAAAAACGGAGTCGATAAAAAGACGGCAAGGGAAAGAATAGCGGTAGGCTGTAACTGGATGTGTGTTCCGGGTAAGGAATTTCCGATGAACGACACGGTAAAGATAAATATAGCAAAGGTCATGGAAGCGGCGCTTTTTGATATGCGAAACGAGGCTCTGAGGAGTACCGAAAGGCTTTTTGAGTTATTTAAAGAGCATCTTAGGATAGCAGTTGACACAACGGCAAAGGGTGTGAATCTTCATATAGACCATCAGGCGGAGGTAACGCCCGAACTTGTAATGAATCTTATGATGGAAAATACCATAGAACAAGGCGAGGATATTTCAAGATGTGCCTCATTGTATACGGTAGGTGTTGACGGTGCGGGACTTGCGGTAGTTGCGGATTCGTTTGGAGCACTCCAAACAAGAGTGGAACAGGAAAAGGTGCTTACATGGGATGAGGTATATGAAGCTCTTGACAATAATTTTGAGGATGAGAGAACGCGCCTTATCTTAAACAGCGCACCCAAATACTGTCATGGTAACACCGTATCGGATGAATGGGCAAAGAGGCTTACGGATTGTTGGGTGGAAAGTATAGTAAATCAGAAGATGCCGGAGGGCAGATGCCTTGTTCCGGGCTGGTTTTCGTGGGCAAGAACGATCGAATACGGCTCAAAGGTAGGAGCTACGCCAAACGGAAGAAGAAAGGGCGAGCCTATATCGCATGGCGCAAACCCGAATCCGCATTTCAGGGCTGACGGAGCA
This sequence comes from uncultured Ruminococcus sp., assembly GCA_902783115.1. Lineage (GTDB taxonomy): Bacteria > Bacillota > Clostridia > UBA1381 > UBA1381 > 12844. Next base: position 39,164 of record CACZPW010000225.1, read on the forward strand.
CCTACGGCACAGTCAAACGGAATAGCGTCTGTTCAGTGCGGTTATGGGAATACGGCACCGCTTCAGATAGAGTTTGACCCCAAGCTTGCGGCTGATGAAAAGGGTGTTGAGATAGTGGGAAAACTGATATTGGGACATTTTGAACAGGGCGGAACGCTGATAAACATAAATATACTTGATAAGGAAACGATATTGGAGGCAAACAAGGATCCCGATCTGTACCCCGACCTTGTGGTAAGGGTAACAGGCTTTACAGCGTATTTTGCAAGCCTTTCACCAAAATTCCGCCAGCTTGTAGTGGACAGATTTTTAGAAGGAGTATAACTGCATATTGAATAAATAAGCGGTTATTCAGGAAAATTTATTGTTAAGACTGAGAGGTATAAGACATGAAATATAAAGAGTTGGTAAAAAGAGTTGCAGACAGAATGATCGATGAAAACCCTGTTTCGAGAGTTATGACAATAACTGAATTTGACTGGGTTGACGGCGTAGGAATGTACGGTCTGCTTCGTGCGGCGCAAAAATACGGTTTTGATGAATATGTACGGTTTATGAAGCAATGGGTGGAAAGCAATAAAGACAAGGCATACCGTATAAACACCGTAAACGGCACGGCTGCAATGATCGCAATATTGGATATGTGCGGCGGCTTAGACGATGAAAATATAGATTTGTGCAGATATGTGGGCGAGTATATCATAAACGATGCGGACAGAACAGACAACGGAGCGCTTGAGCATACGGTTACGGACCCGAATTTTGTATTTCATCAGCAGATGTGGGCAGATACTCTGTTTATGAGCTGTATATTCCTTGCAAAGCTCGGCAAGAAAACGGGCGAAAAGAAATATGCCGATGAGGCTGTAAAACAGCTCAGGCTGCATCATAAATTCCTCAAAGACAAAGAAACGGGCTTGTTTTTCCACGGCTATTCCTGTATAACTAAGGATAATATGTCATCTATTGACTGGGCGAGAGCCAATGCGTGGATCACGGCAAGTACGGTAGAGATATTGGAACTCTTACCTGCGGATTTTGAGGGCAGGGACGAAATACTTTACTCATTAAACGAGCAGGTCGAGGGATATGCAAAGTATCAGCGCAGCAGCGGTATGATCACAACCATTATCAATGATCCGACAAGTTATGAGGAAACCTCCGCTACAGCAGGCATGGCGTACGGTATATGCAGAGGAATTAAAGACGGTTATATTGACGCCAAATATGCAGATGTATATAAAAGAGCGGTTGACGGTGTTATAAGAATGATTGACAGTGAGGGATATGTTGGCGGCGTGTCTTCGGGAACTCCTGTTATGCCCGATGCACAAGGCTATAAGGACATCATCATTGAGCCGATCTTATACGGACAGGCACTAACTGTAATGATGTTGTGTGAAGTCGATGGCTGATCACTTTGGATAAACCGGTGTTTTTATAAATACAAATAAAAGTATTGACATATTATGTATAATATGATAAACTCTAATTAGTTAAAGAGTTTAACTAATTAGAGGTGTTTTTTATGCGGATCTTCAGCAAAGGCTTTAATTTTAATCAGGACGGACCGGGAAACAGGCTTGTCTATCATCTTCAGGGCTGTAATATGAGGTGTATATGGTGTTCCAATCCTGAAGGTATGTCATTGGACGGGGGAGAGGAATATACGGTTTTGGAGATGCTTGATGAGTGCATAAGGAGTAAACTGATGTTTTTTTCCGGCGGAGGGGTCACATTCACAGGCGGTGAGGCAACAGTGCAGTATAGCGAGCTTCAAGAGCTTATAAAGCTCTTGAAGAGCGAAAATATCCACACCTGCATTGAAACAAACGGGACATCGAAAGGGCTTACAGAGCTTTTGCAATATATTGATTATCTGATAATGGATTTTAAACACTACGATAGCAGAACACTGGAAAAATACACAGGCATCGGGAACGATACGGTAAAAATGAATTATGAAAGCAACTGTAAAACCGGAAGACAGCAGCATATAAGGATCCCGTTGATCAATGGAATAAATACGGATGATCCAAACGGATTTGCAGAGTATTTTTCAAGATTTGATACAAAAAACACCGTGTTTGAGTTTTTGTCCTACCACGAGTATGGCAGGCAAAAATGGAAAGGTGAGTATAAAGTAAAAAATGGATTTGTTCCGTCCGAAACGCTTGAAAAGTTTAAAGAGACCTTTATGGCATATAATCTTAATTTAATAACCACATAGGAGGTGCTGATTATGTTTGGAATTTACAAAAGCGGTGAAATCACTCAAATGGCAAAGGAGCTCTATAAGGAAGAAAGGCAAATAAAAAGACTTGACGGATGGTTCAGAGCAAAAGAAATTGAGATGCTGGCAAATGAGAAATACTCTGACTGCACTCCCGACGTTAAGCAAGCATACCTTCTGTGCGAGGTTTTAAAGGCGATCCCCATATCCATAAGCGACAATGCGATTTTTGCGGGAACCCAGCGCGATGCTTTTGCAAAAAGCTATGCGCTCATCAACCCGTCCTTTACTGTTGAGGGGTTTTCGGGGTATTGCGACCCTATGGCAATATATAATGATATTGAGCCAAACGATGAATTTACAAAAGAGCGAATAGATAAGGTACGCTCCTTTACGGCAAAAACAAAAATGGTTGAAATGCTAAATAAAACCTATGCTGAAGCGGAAAATTATACAAAAGAGGTCATATTTTTTGTCGAACAGGTAACGGGACATGTGATTCCGGATTTCAGGTCTGCGTTGAAATACGGCGTTGATGCGCTTATTGAAGAAGCAAATTCAAAGACGGGCGAGTTTTATAAAGCCGCAGCAATAGCCCTTAGCGGTGTAAAAATTCTTGCGGACAGATATATAGGACTTATCAGGGAGCAAAAGCAAAGCTGTACACAAAAAAGGCTTGAACAGCTTAAAATTCTTGAGGAGACGCTTGTAAATATTTCATCTGAGGGCGCAAAAAATCTGTATGAAGCGATCCAACTGTACATTTTACTGTGGGAGATTATGTGTATCGAACAGGCGCCCAATCCATACGCCTTTTCCGTGGGTAATGCGGACAGGATTTTTGAGCCCTACAGAGGTGGGCTTTCAAGGGAGGAAGCAAGCGAGCTGTTCAAGCATTTTCTTGTTTTCTACAATGTAGGCGACCGCAGCTGGGCTATTTCTCAGAATGTTCTTATCAGCGGCAGGGATATTGACGGCAATGACCTCACAAATACAATGTCCTATGCTATTATGGACGCATACTATGATATGAATTTACCGCAGCCCATCTTGTCGGTGAAGCTGCATAAGAATACCCCGCAAGAGCTATATGCCCAAATGGGAAGATTTTTCTTTTCGCCCGGGGTACTTACGCCGTCGCTATTCAATGATGACGCATTGTTTGAGGTCTTGAAGAATAACGGAGTGGATGCGGAGGATATTCCCGATTATTCTGTAGCGGGCTGTCAGGAGCCGCTGATTATGGGAAGAGATAACGGCAATACAACAAACAGTTGGCTTAATCTTCCAAAGGTGCTTGAAATGGTTTTAACGGGAGGCTGTTCCACAATAACGGGTGATAAACTTATAAATACGCCTCCGTATACCCTTGAAAACATAAGAGATGTGTTTTACAAAGCATTGGATAAAGTGTGCGACAAAATGGTTCAGGCGGCAAACGGTGCTTCCTGTGCACTATCAGAGCTCAGAGTGCCGTTTTTAAGCGTGTTTATGGGCGGGCTTACATCTGGTGCGGATATGCGCGATACTAAAAAGCAGGGCACAAAATATAACGGAAGCGGGTGTTTGGTGCACGGGCTTAGTGTTCTTGCCGATTCGTTTGTCGCCATTGATGAGTTTGCAAAAAAATATCCCGATGGAAAGGAAATGCTCATAAGTGCGATAAAGAGTGATTTCGAAGGCTATAAAGATTTAAGGGAATTTCTTTTATCATGCCCAAAGTTTGGGAACAATACAGAGGTTGTTGATAAAGAGGCGAGGGAAATTGCCATCAGGGTTTCTAAATTATTACGCTCAAAGAAAAACTATTTGGGGAATCCGTTAAGACCTGACTTTTCAAGCCCGTCAACACACCTTACATACGGTTATTGGGTGGGAGCAACCCCGGACGGAAGAAAGAGCCGCGATATGCTTGGCTACGGTGTCGATCCGCTTTACGGTGAGGCATCAAATGGGTTGGGCTTCAGAATGCTTTCAAATATGCAGCTTCCGTTTGAAGAATTTAACGGCGGGTATGCCTCGCATCTTGGTATTGATCCAAAATACTTTGCAGGCGGTGATTACGGAGAAAAGGGAGTAGCATTCTATCAAAACATTGTCCGCCCGCTGTTCTTTAATGAGCTTAAAGACGGTGTATCGCCTTTTTATCTGTATGTAAATGTAACCACGCCCGAAACCTTGAGAAAGGTTTTGGCGAATCCGCAAAAATATGCGCCAAGCGGCGTGTATATAATGAGAATACACGGAACATTTGTGAATTTTCTCGATTTATCGCCACAGATACAGCGGGATATTATTACAAGGCTTGATCTTAAATCAACATCAATGGGTTGTTAGGGAGAGGGTTATGAAGGCAATAGGAATTGATATAGGCACGACAAGCGTGTGTGGTGTGGTAATAGATGTGCAAAGCGGCGAACTCATAACCTCAACAACCAAAAACAGCGATGCTTTTTTAGCCGGCGTAGCAGACTGGGAAAAAATACAGTCAGTTGACAAGATCATGGATGTCGCCGTAAGCATTCTTGACGGGCTCATTGACAGCGATGTGTCTGTGATAGGCGTAACCGGTCAAATGCACGGCATAGTTTATACCGATATAAACGCAAATGCGGTAAGCCCGTTATATACATGGCAGGACGGGAGGGGAAACCTGCCGTATAAAGATACAACGTACGCAAAGCATCTGAACAGCTTTTCCGGGTATGGGAATGTAACAGATTTTTACAACACAGAAAATGGAATAAGACCTAAAAATGCTGAAAGCTACTGTACCATACACGATTATTTCGTGATGAGGCTTTGTGGCTTGAATGTTCCGGTTATGCACTCAAGCGATGCGGCGAGTATGGGGTGTTACAGTATAAGTGAAAACAGGTTTGACTATGAGTGTAATGTTGATTTGACTTCGGATTACCGTATAGCCGGTGAGTATAAGGGTATACCCGTAAGTGTAGCGATAGGAGACAATCAGGCAAGTGTATTCTCAACTCTTGCGGATAAAAACGATATTCTTGTGAATGTAGGAACGGGAAGCCAGATTTCGATCATATCCGACAAACCCGTTGCTGCGGACAATATCGAAACACGACCGTATTTTGAAAATGATTACCTGGTTGTCGGCTCGGCACTTTGCGGAGGCAGGGCATATTCGATGTTAAAGGATTTTTACTCGGGTGTTTTTAAGTATATTGAAGATGTCGACGATGACAGAGTATACAAAATTATGAGCAAAATGCTCAAGGACGGTGATAAGTCATCCTTAACAGTCGACACCCGGTTTGCGGGGACCAGGAAGGATCCGAAACATTGCGGGAGCATCAGCGGAATAACCGTGGACAATTTTAAGCCCGCTTATGTTACGGTGGGCGTGCTTGACGGAATGGCGGCGGAGCTTTTTGGGATGTATAAGCAGATGAACCGGGTAAGATATGGAATTGTCGGGTCCGGCAACGGAATACGGAAGAATCCGGCACTTGTTAAAAGGTTTGAAATGCTGTTCGGTACAGAAATGAAAATACCGAAGCATTTGGAAGAAGCTGCTTTCGGAGCGGCGTTGTTCGGTCTGATCTCCTGCGGGATCTTCAAAAATGCTGCGGAAGCACAGAAAATTATAAGGTATAACTGACGGAGAAAATGATATGATGAACGAGCCGATTTTTTTTGAGAGAAACAGGGTACGGCGTGTGTACACCGGTGGCAGGCTTTTTGGCGATTTTTTTGGTGATGAGCCTGTGGACGGTTTTATGCCGGAGGAATGGATAGCCTCGTCCGTAGAGGCGATCAACAGGGAAAAGACAAGCGAAAAAGAGGGTGTTTCCATTGTAAAGGGCAGCGGCATATACTTTGACGAGCTTTTGGAAAAGTATCCCCTTGAAATGCTTGGCAGCAGACAAAAAATGCGTGTGCTTGTAAAAATATTGGATAGTGCCGTAAGACTTCCCGCACAGGCGCACCCTGATAAGGAGTTTTCAAGAAAATATTTTAATTCGGAGTACGGAAAGACAGAGAGTTGGATAATTCTTGATAAAAGGCAGGATGCAAAAATATATTTTGGGTTTAAAGACGGCGTTGACAGAAAACTCTTTTCTGACGCAATAGACGCAAGTGAAAAAGATAAAAACGCAATGGAAAGACTTATGGAATGTTATGAGCCTCAGATAGGCGATGTCTTTTTAGTCCCCGCCAAAACCGTCCATGCCATAGGGGCAGGCTGCCTGATACTGGAGGTTCAGGAACCGACGGATTTTACAATTCAGCCTGAGCATTGGTGTGCAGATTACAGGCTCAGTGATGATGAGATGTATATCGGGCTTTCGAAAGAGGAAGCAATAGGCTGTTTTAATTTTTGCAAATCGCCCGATACCGGGATCGTCCCCGTAACGGTATATCACAAAGACCGAGCGAGAGTCGAGAATGTGATAAAGCCGTCAGATACCGGTTGTTTCATCATCAACCGTATTACGCTAAACGGCGGTGAGTACACATTAAGCGTAAATGACAGCTACGGTGTGTATATTGTAACAGAAGGTACCGGCGAGATTTGCGGCGATGGCTATTCAAAGAAAATACAAAAAGGAGATTACTTTTTTATGCCTGCTTGTCTTATGGATAGATTTTGTTTAAAAGGCAGTATGAAAGTAACGGAATGTTTTTAATTTAAACAAATGCAAGTATCATATTGAATAAAAACGGAGTTATTAAAGATATGGAATCAGCGACAAATTCATCTTTGATGCGTAAGAATAATGAAAAAATTATTCTTGCAATGATCAACAAAGAGCCTGTTTCAAGAGCAGATATCGCAAAGAGAACAGGACTTACAAAAGCTGCGGTTACTATTATAGTTGATGATTTAAAGCGGCGCGATATTGTGACCGAGAAAAACGGTAAATCTGATACTGTAGGGAGAAATCCTGTGATGCTGTATTTGAATAAGGGAGCTTTTTATATCGCAGGTATAAATATCACAAGGCGTGATATTACCTTCGGCATAACTGACTTGGGCGGGAATATAACAGCGCAGAAAAACATTGAAATTTGTCCCCCCGAAAAAGCATTTACAGAAATAATAAAAGGGTTTGAAGAACAGATCGCAAGAATGGGTATGGATATTTCTAAAATATATAAGATGTCCGTCGTAGCTCCGGGACCTGTGGATCTTCTAAACGGTGTGATTTTAAATCCGCCAAATTTTAATGAGTGGCACGGTGTGCCGATAGTGAAAGAGCTTGAAAGCCGTACAGGACTTAAGGTTATTTTGGAAAATGTATCCTCTGCGATCGCCATAGCCGAAAAATATTTCGGGGCGGCGAAGAACACCGCTGATTTTTTGGCATTGCAGGTAGATGAGGGAATAGGTTCGGGGATAGTGATTGGTGATTCCTTATTCAAAGGACCGTGTGAGATAGGTCATACATCAATTAAATATGACGGAAAAAAATGCGAATGCGGCAATCGAGGCTGTCTGGAAAAATACGCATCAATACCTGCCATACTTGCAGGTACGGACTATAAAACCTGGAGAGAAGTGATAGAGAACGATGATGAATGCCTTATTGAAAAAGAGGCGCAATATTTAAGCACAGCGATAATATCGGCAAATAATATTTTTAAGCTTGATAAGATAGTAATATGCGGAGATTTAGCATACAAACCCGAAAAAATAACAGAGTTTGTTTTGAAAAGACTGAAAAAACATATTTTTTTCAAAAACAAATTTGATATATGTGCCGGAAAGGTCGATTCAAAACTGAAATTTGCCGCTGCGCTTGCCATAAATGATTTTTTTGTATAAAAATTGTGATAAAAAATAACTATGTTAATAAGGCAATAAAAAGGATAATTCGAGACTGTAATGATGCAGTGCTGGAAAAAGGTGGAGATGACGCTGTTTTAATTCCGCCTTTCAGTTGCCAGACATTGAGACACACGTTTGCAACAAGAATGTGTGAAAACAAAGTAAACATCAAGGTTATTCAGGAAGTGCTGGGACATAAAGATTTTACAACCACTATGGATATATACACAGACGCTACAAAAGACCTCGAACAAAGTGAATTTGACACTCTGAGTGATATGATAGACAATTAAATAAAAGTCAAACAAAAGGCTCTCTGCTCCGTTGCAGAGAGTTTTTTTGTTGTGCAGAGATAAAAATTTAGGCGCATCTTCATTTCAAACTGAAAGATTTTTCTGAAATCGATAAAATATTTCAGTTTAGTGAAAGATATAACTCAATCTTTAATTATGTGTAAATACACAAAATTTTGGAAAGTAAACAACAACTTTTTGAAATGCCGTATATAAAAAAGGAAAAATGTGATTTTTAAGGTTGATTTGGCAGGAATTTTGTGATACCATTCCAAAAACGGCTTCTTATTTTGATTTCGCTTGACAAATCAAAATAAAAGTGTTAAAATAAATATGTAATTTTGATTTCAGGCGGTGCTGATATGAACAAAGCTGGTGAATATATATCTAATTTAAGTGGAGAGGCTGAATATAAATCATTCAGACCCTCACCATTGCCAATAGAAATAAAAATGGATACCGAAATGATTTCATTGCTCACAAGAGCAACAAAATCATTATCAATGCTTGATACACTGTCAAGTTATATTCCAAATATGAATTTATTTGTTTCAATGTATGTAAGAAAAGAAGCACTATTATCTTCACAGATTGAAGGTACACAAGCAACCTTGGAAGATGTGCTTGATCCAAATGCTCCTCAAAATGCAAACCAAAATGTGGCAGATGTAATCAATTATATAAAGGCAACTGAGTTTGCTATCAAAAGACTTAACACCCTCCCGTTATGTAACAGACTTATAAAGGAAACTCATGCAGTTTTAATGGAAAATGTAAGAGGTCAGGAGAAAAATCCGGGTGAGTTCCGTTATTCACAAAACTGGATTGGAGGCGCCGGTAGTACGCTTAAAAATGCAAGGTATATTCCTCCAAATCCAAATGATATGGAAAAAGCAATGTCTGATTTGGAGAAATATATAAATTCGGATGACGAATTGGATTTGCTTATTCAAGCGGCGCTTATACATTATCAGTTTGAAACAATTCATCCATTTTTAGACGGCAACGGGCGTATAGGAAGACTGCTTATAACACTATTTTTAATGGATAAAAAGAGACTTGGCACACCGGCACTTTATATTTCATGCTATCTGAAGAATAATCGCATCGAGTATTATGACCGTATGAGCGAAGTGAGAAAAGGCGGAGATTTTGAGCAATGGGTAAAGTTTTTCCTTCGTGCAATAGAAGAATCTTCCGAAGATGCTTGTGATACAATAAACAAACTGACCGAACTGCATAATCAAAATATTGAAAAAATAAATAAAATGGGTAAAGCATCAAAGACTGCAAAGACCATTTTTGATTACTTGGAGCAAAATCCGATAATAGATATAAAGAAAACTTCGGAAGAATTATCACTTGCATTCAGTACTGTTTCTGCCGGTGTAAAAAGACTTGAAGAATGTGGTATTCTTTCAAAAACGGGTAATGTAAACCGAAACAGGGTATTTTCTTATAAAGACTACTTAGATATATTAAGAAAAGACACCTAAAAAACAGCAATCGTCTTGACAAAAAAAGTAAAAAGCGGTACAACAATGACCGTAGAAAGCTGTGCGAAAAGGTGTAGTTCTATATTCTCTGAAATCAAGATTTTAAGGGCGTTTTAGGTTACTACACCAACTAGTGATGGCTTTAAGGCTGTTATCAAATTTCTTGAAACAATGGTGTCTCTTGGTGACAAATTGGTTGGCCAATTAGGAGTAGCAGGTACTCTGATTACAGGTCTTGGTATAAATGCCGCACGAAAAAATGTCGGTAGGGGTAAAATGTTTCCCCTCGAAAGGTTGCAATTAAATGCCGACGGTTATAGATTTCTTTGGGGTGCCAAAGTTTTAATATAACACCCAATGAAATACATTAGGCTAAACACTCGATATGGTCTGAAAGACTTATGCTAATAATCGCATAACTGAGAAGCGAGCTAAGCCTTTGCTACTCCCCTATTTTGGTGACATTATAGGCTTGTAAAAATGTAAAGGTTCTCGTGGTCAGCAGGGAAGCCACTTAATAAGTAGAACCCTCACTGTAATGAAATGGGTGTGGATAGCCGTATGAAACGACGGTTATCTGAATAGACATTCGGAACTAAACCGAATATGGCGGTTGATTATTGGTAGGTTTCTTATCTCCTACCTCCATATATGTTTGATAAGAAGATATAATTTTTGAATGACGGTGTAACTGTCGCTTGTCTATTGCCGTCTGTGATGCGGTGTGGCCGCTGAGCAGTACGAAAAAAGACAGGGACGATTGGTGTGACCATGAATCTCAATAGACAGTGAGAGACTGCGGAGTATTCCGCAGTCTTTATAGTATATACTATTATAATTGAGAAAGGAGTGAAATAACCATGCAAAAATCTAACATTACACATCAAATTGACTGTTCTAAGAAAGATATTATGAACATACTTTCCAACTGCATAGTTGAAGTAGATACAGTCATAGAGAAATTAAAGCGGCCGTACTCTCCTGCTTTAAATGAACTCATTTCAGTTTTGTTGGAATATCAAAATGAGGATATTTTTATTTGTAATGAGGCAAAAGCCATTAGAGAGTATTTTCAATCCAAGGGCTATACGCAAAAACAAATTAAGGAGTTGGTTGATTGCCTTATTGATGAGTAGAGTTGATGA